>JAHEYX010000271.1 GCA_023251415.1 Chitinophagales bacterium | reverse complement strand
TTGCCGGTTCAAAATTACAGGAATAGATGGCCGTATCGCCTACACAAACACTTAAGTCACCGGTTATCGTTACATCCGGTTGAGATAGAATAGTAATTTGAAAAGGAGCTGAAGTAGCACCTACACAGCCTCCTCCTCCCACTTCAGTAACCGTAACCTGATATGTACCGGAAGGGAAACTTCCTAAATTAAATGATACAGATGGACCCGGCAAAGGCTGGGTTGAGAATACACCTACGATAGTCCAAATGTATTTAGATGTTGAAGTGTTAGGGCTTACTGTTAAGGTTAAAATATCTTTGCTTCCACACAAGGTTTGACTAGGACCGGTAATGGTTAATGGCAATCCGGAAACGCCATTTACAGTGATCCGAATTAAAGTACCTAAATCATTGGATGGATCGGAAGAGTTGGTAGCGATGATACGCATATAATACATTTTCAACGCTAAGCCTTGAGCCAACCAAGAAGGTAAATTCGGAATATTAAAAGTGAATGTTCCGCTGGTTGTATCAACCAAAGAACCAAATACATTACCTTGATAAACAATGGCCATCGTTTGGCTATTTAGAATTTGGTAGATATAACTGTTTCCTGCTGCATAATGAATCACAGAATCGAACATGTGAATTTGAACATCAAATGTTTCGGTACATCCGGTAGTATTGGTTACACAACAAGTGATATCAACTGTTTGATTCGATTCCAAATCACATTCATCGATACAGAAAGGTCCCCAAGGTGTACCATGAACTAAGGGGTCTGAACTACTTACCCGCAAGTAATAATTACAACCCGGCTTGATATCGTTGTTATTAGCATCTTTCTTAGGAATTTTACCACTCACGGATCCCGGTTTCATTGGAGGCGGAGGCAAGGCCGGATCCCAAGTGGTGAAGTCAGGCAATGTACCGCATGAAGTGAACGGTGCGATAAAGTTACCGGCAGAATCACTTAATTCAAGGGTATAGATATTAGGTGGATTGTATGCTCCAAAAGAATAGAAGGGGCAATCGACCACGCTTTGTATACAGATGTGATGCAAGCCGTTTGAATCAGTCATTAAAGGGTCTTTTAGCACGGCGGGTTGCATAGTGGTAATCGTTTCGGGGCAATCGCCGATTTTTATACATCCCCAACCTCCTGTTGCTGAACTTGTTGCAGCTCCAATGATTAATGGCGGAGGGCTGATACGATTGATTCTAAAGCAGTAGCAACTGGCTTGAGGAATGGTAGTAGGAATAGGCAATTGACCGGAGGCACCGTAAAGTTGCGGATAAAAAGGCCCGGCCCCATTCATATAACCAATGATAACAGAATTATTAAAATTGCAATTCGAGTCGGCTAGTTCGATGGCATAGTCGCCAACACATAAGGTATCGGAAGGTTGGAAAAAGAACGATACTTGACCGGTTTCCATTTGACACAATTGCTGAAAACCCGTTGGAGAGCTAAGTCCGTAAGCTTGAATGCTCGGAGTGGTTAATGAATCTGTTTTACCAACAATGATCACGTCATCAATTGAAAAAGGCAAAGTATCGGTGATAGCTGAATTCACATTATGCCAACGAAAAGCAAATCGTAAATCCAAGCGATTTCTAAAGGCAGGCATATTAATGATCGAATATTTCCAAACATCCTTACCATTGTATATGGAGTCGCCATCGGTGTTTTTAGTTGGGATCCAAGTATTACCACCATCGATACTGTAAAACACTTCACCATATGAATTGGTACCGCCTTGACAGGTCCACCAAAAGGTCATTAATATTTCGCTGTAACCGAATGTACAAAAACCATTTTTCATTTTAGCCAATTGAGAGGCATCTTGAGTTGGATCGAAACTGGCTTCAGCCGGTGATAAGATTTGGGTGTTATTTATGTGTAAGTATTTACCGTTTGGTGTGCCAATCACCCCTACACTACCGGTTGTATTCAACTGGGATGGTGTATATGTAGCATACGGAATATTCGTATTACCGCTATAATCGTTGTTAATTTTCCATTTGTTGCTACCATAAGAAGCCATTCCGGAATTAAGGGTAAATGAGGTTCCTCCGGCTAAATCAAAATCTTCAACAAACAATAAAGCTTGGGAATTAGACTGTGCGAATACAGCTAAGTGCAGTATAGATAGAATGCCCGTAAAGAGAAGTAGAAGTAGTTGTTTTCTCATATAACAAATGGACAAAATGGTGGTTAATTTGCAAATTGCAGTTAAAAATAGAAAAATAACTTGCAATTACCGCAAAATTTTTATCCAAAGTTAAAATAAACTTGAACTTTTATCAATAAAATTAGCTAATGGTTTATAAACCAATTCGATCTTCAATCAGGTAATGGTTGCGTTCAACGGCGTTTCTACTGATTAATTCACCAATAAAACCGGCTAAAAACAGTTGCGTACCAAGGATCATCGCCACAAGCGCCATATAGAATATCGGACGTTGCGTCATGTTGTATTCTAAGAAGGCAAACTTGGCAAAAGCCAGATAAGCTGAAATCGCAAATCCGATAAAAAAGAAAATTGCGCCTAATAGTCCAAATAAATGCATGGGGCGTTTACCGAATTTAGTCACAAAGGAAATGGTCATCAAATCTAAAAAACCATTTACGAAACGTTCCCAACCAAATTTAGTTGTACCGTATTTACGGGCTTGGTGTTGCACCACCTTCTCCCCTATTTTAGGATAACCGGCCCATTTGGCAATTACCGGTATATAACGGTGCATTTCGCCATACACTTCAATAGATTTAACTACTTTGAGGCGATACGCTTTAAGACCGCAATTAAAATCGTGTAAGTGTATTCCACTCATGCTGGTGGTTACCCAATTAAAAAACTTCGACGGAATATTTTTCGTTAAGGTATTATCAAAACGCTTTTTCTTCCAACCGCTAACCAAATCAAATCTATCAACGGTAATCATTTTATAAAGTCCCGGTATTTCATCCGGAGAATCTTGCAAATCGGCATCCATAGTAATAACCACTTGGCCTGAGGCGGCTTTAAAACCTTCATTCAAGGCTGCCGACTTACCATAATTGCGTTGAAATTTGATGCCGCGAATTACAGGATTGCTTTCCGATTCCTTTTGAATAACTTCCCATGAATTATCGCTACTGCCATCATCTATTGCAATCACTTCATAAGTAAAATGGTTTTCGTTCATCACACGAGCTATCCAAGCAAATAATTCAGGTAATGATTCTGCTTCATTGAGTAATGGAATGACAACTGTAATTTGAGGAGTATTCAACGTAATAGATTTTTGGACCGCTAAAATTAATTCTTAAAATCATAACGTCGAATAAATTTTAAAAGTATTATATAATGTACTTTTTGTGTACTTGGTAAAATCGTCTATAAAAGCATACTCAAAACTTGCTATCGTTTAATTGAAAAGCGTTTCACTACTTGAACCAACAAGTTTAAATTGTACTTTTACTTTAATTAGAATCACCCCAACATGGCGGAACCATTGCTTGAAATAAAGGATTTGCGTATTCAGTTTATGCACGGCACTACAACTGAAATAGCTGTTGATGGCATATCCTTTCAGCTAGCTGCAGGAGAAACGGTCGGTATAGTCGGCGAATCTGGTTCCGGTAAATCAGTCACCGCCTTAAGTATTATGGGTTTATTACCCTCTTCCAAGGCATGTGCTGTTAGTGGAGCTATCCGTTTTAAAACACAAAGTGGTGATTGGATTAACGCATTAACTGATTCAGCCCAATTACGCGGTAAAGCTGTGGCTATGATTTTTCAAGATCCGATGACCGCACTAAATCCGGTATTGACTTGTGAGGAACAAGTTTGCGAACAATTGCGCAGGCATTTGAATTATAGTGCTGAACAAGCAAGGCTAGAAAGTATTGCCTTGTTTAAGCAAGTTAAACTGCCCGAACCTGAAACAATAGGGAAAAAATATCCGCATCAATTGAGCGGTGGACAAAAGCAACGGGTATTAATAGCTATGGCCATTAGCTGTAAGCCGCAATTGATTATAGCCGATGAGCCCACAACGGCTTTAGATGTAACGGTGCAAGCTACTATATTAGATTTATTGAAAGAACTGCAAGCTCTTAACGGCATGAGCTTATTGTTCATATCACATGATATTGGAGTAATAGCAAGTATAACCCAACGTATTTTGGTCATGCATAAGGGTAAGCTTGTTGAAGAAGGCAGTACACAGCAGCTTTTAGAAAACCCGCAACAAGCTTATACGAAAGGATTATTGGCTTGTCGTCCTCCACTCGCTTATCGTTTGCAACGCTTACCGCAACTGGACGATTTTCTTAATGAGGCAGGAACAGTTACGCCATCAAAAGTTTATTCGAACTTAGCATTAAGCATTCAAGAAGCAAAACTTGCCAAAGCTCATTACCGTTTAACAGTTAATGAAGTTAGCTATGCTTATCCTCAAAAAACAAATTGGTTAGGCTCGAGTAAACAAGATAAGGATGTAGTTCAGCAAGTAAGTTTTACGATAAAAGCCGGAGAAATTGTAGGCCTAGTAGGTGAAAGCGGTTGTGGTAAAACAACCTTAGGTAAACTGATCATGC
>JAHEYX010000017.1:7817-18278 GCA_023251415.1 Chitinophagales bacterium | reverse complement strand
CTTGTTGATAAACAGTAGCGGTAGTATTTAAGTAAACCACTTTATTAGAGTCGTATAAAAACGAATTGCCATAAGCACGATAAGCACTGTTAGCACTAGGATAAAGCGCTGCATAAGGAGTAGCTGAAGCGGCAACATACCTGAATTCAACAGTCATGGCCGTATCGATTAAGTTTGAAAAATCCCAGGTTTGATTAGCACCTGTTTTGGTAAAATCGTTGTTGTAAGCAGCCTTGGTAAATTGATACAATCGTTTACCGGAAGTAGCCCCGGGCATATCGGTTTGCGTAACAACCGGCGATTGTGCAAATACAGTAGTACAACTAACAATAAATGTAAAAAGCAGCGTGTAAAATTTGAGGTTCATGATATTGATTTTTTAAACAAAATTGCCACAAACCCCAAAAACAATCAATCGCATGAAGATGTTATTAAATGGTATTAGCAATAAAATGAGTAATAGAATAAGGTTAAGCGGAACGATGGTATGGTAAATAAGTGTATTTTAGCAATGCTAAATGCGTTTCTACATGCGATTCAAAAAGTGCCAAGCCTTAATTATAAAACTCACCATAAGTGCAATTGTATTGTGTTTTGGGTTTACTAGGTCTGGTTTTGCACAAATTCAAATTCCAAATGCTTCATTTGAAGATACACTTGCTACGAATCATGCACCTAAAGAATGGATAATTTGCGCATATACACCTGATGTATTTGTTTATACCCCTCCTATATTTCCGAAACCTACAAACGGATTATCATATATTGCACTAGGTACATAAAACAGTATGATAGAAGAAGCAATTGGAACCAAGCTCAACTGTCCTTTAGAAGTTAATATTAAATATTCTTTTAGTGTTGATATAGCAGGAAGGGAAATTTACATCCCTAAGAATGAAGGTGTGCTTCAAATTTATGGAAGTGAATCCTATTGCTTTAGAGATCAATTATTATTTGAATCTCCACTTATTGATTCAGTTTGGAGAAAGTACTTTGCTTCATTTACAACAACAAAAAAAATAAGTTACTTAAGTTTTAATGTTAAAGCAACAAAGCTAATTGGAAATAGCTCCTTTTATATATTTGTCGACAATCTCTCCCCTATTCAAATTGATAGTGGTTATACTAACGTGCGAATTGAGGCATCTGCATCTGCAATAGAGATAGGCAACAACATCAACTTATCGTGTAAGTTTACACAAGGCACAAGTAATGATTATAAGATAGTATGGACAAGCTCAGATCCTGCATTCTTAGAAACAAGTCGAACGCTTCAAGTTCAACCTAATAAGAATACTACTTATTTCGTAAAGGCTACTGACAGTTGCGGGTACTATAGTTATGATAGTATTCAGATAATAGTTACCAATCCTTATTGTTTTCCAAATCCGGCAACTTCTACTCTAACTTTAAATCTTCCAAACAAAGCAGCAGAAAAAATACCGGAATTAAAAATCTATGATGCCATTGGCAGATTAAAACCGGTTTCTATCATTGCTAATGAAAACAATAAAGCAACACTTGACATCAGTAAATTTGCAGCAGGAATGTATATCGTGTTTGCCACTTATCACAACGAACTCCATAAATTCAAATTCGAGAAAATTCAGTAGTGCGTAATACCTAGTGCATTCCTATTGTAAAGTGCTTATCATTTACTTATTTTGAAATCTGTGGTAATAGTTTAAGATTTATCTTCCAAAAAAGTAACCATAGCTTTTTATCAAGCACACATATTGTTTATATCAGTTTATTAGTAGACTTAACTATTCATTTCCTGCTAGCATAATTCAACCTGATGCTTACCTTCATTTCCCTCATAAAACTCCAGTCCCGCAAAAACAGCAAGTGGATTGGAGTTCAGTATACATTTGTTGTCTATAAATCGTTTGCTCCATTAACTAAAATAAAACGGCTGTAGAATTAGTGCCTCGATAACTTTCTTAATTTGTATTCAATTAATATACACCTCCTTTAATTTACCCTTTAATAAACCGTGCTTAAACGTTATAACCTTAAGAACCGAGGAAAACACTCGCCTCCTACATCCAGCGCAATTCATGCTTCTAAACGTTAAATTCGGCATTTACATTTACTATTAACGATTCTCAATTATCCAATATTAATTTGTATTCCCCTGCACTTTGCACTCTGCACTTTTACCAAACAAAAAAGACGAACACCGCTTTCGCAATATTCGTCTACGTTTTTTCCTCATTCTCCGCTCTCACTCTCACTCTGATTTCGTCTTTCAGCATTTCCCTCATTCTCTGCTCTCATTCTCACACTGATTTCGTGGTGTGGGGCGGGATCGAACCGCCGACACAAGGATTTTCAGTCCTTTGCTCTACCTACTGAGCTACCGCACCATCCGTTATTTCAAAAAAATTTGAAACCCTTTTTGAATTAAGGACTGCAAATGTAGTATTTAAAATTATTTTTGTAGGACTTTTCGAAATAATTTTTTTCTAAAAAGAAATTTATGCTTCATTCTACCTTCAAAAACCGCCTCGCCGAAATCGATTGGAACAGCGCCAAAGAGCTTATTGACGGTACTTCCACCGCTCAAGTCGAACAGGCACTCTATAAAACCGGCAAACGTACCCTAACCGACTTTGCACACCTCATTTCTCCGGCTGCTACCCCTTTTGTCGAAGAAATTGCCCGTTTAAGCAACCGCTCTACCCTTCAACGCTTTGGTAATACCGTTCAACTCTATGCCCCAATGTACCTGAGTAACGAATGCCAAAACATCTGTACCTATTGCGGCTTTAGCTTCGATAATAAAATCGATCGTCTTACTCTATCCGATGCCCAAATCATCAGTGAATACGAAGCCATTAAAATCCTTGGTTTCGATCATATCCTTTTAGTAACCGGCGAAGCCAATAAAACCGTGCATACCGACTATATCGGCCACGCTATTGACCTTGCTAAAAGCTATTTCTCCAATATTACCATCGAAGTACAACCCCTCGAACAAGCGGATTACGAATTCTTAAAGCAAAAAGGCTTGTACGCTGTTTTGGTGTATCAAGAAACCTATAATCGCGAAAAATACCCCACCTATCACCCCAAAGGCAAAAAATCCAATTTTGATTACCGCCTCGAAACAGCCGAACGCATCGGACGTGCAGGTATTCACAAAATCGGACTCGGTGTTTTATTAGGCCTCGAAGATTGGCGCGTCGATTCGTTCTTTACTGCCATGCACCTCGACTTTTTAGAAAAACTGTTTTGGCAACTGAAATTCTCTATCAGTTTTCCTCGTATACGCCCCAATGAAAGCTGCTTCGAACCCAATGTAATCATGTCGGATCGTGAATTAGCCCAACTTATTGGCGCTTATCGCTTATTTAATGAAAATGTAGAATTAAGCTTAAGTACCCGTGAAAGCAAAGCCTTCCGCGACAATGCATTCAGATTAGGAATCACCAGCATGAGTGCCGGCAGTAAAACAGATCCGGGTGGCTACTCCTTAAAGGCACATGCACTTGAGCAATTTGCTATCGACGACAATCGCACCCCTCAACAATTTGCACGCAAAATAAAAGAATCCGGCTACGAAGCCGTTTGGAAAGATTGGTTCTAAAACCCCATTACATGCAACTTATTCGCACTAACGCCACCTTACTTTCAGCATTACAGGCACAACGTCAACAAGGAAAACGTATTGGCTTTGTTCCTACCATGGGAGCCTTACACCAAGGTCATATCAGCCTGATTCGTATTTCCCAACAGCAAACCGACTTTACCGTTTGCAGCCTCTTCGTTAATCCAACCCAATTTAACGATAAAAAAGATTTGGAAAATTACCCGCGCACCGAAGCCTCCGACTGTGAAGCCTTAGCTGCCGTAAATTGCGATTTGGTTTACATTCCTACTGTTGAAGAAATTTATCCGCCTGACTTAATCAGCCCCCACTTCGATTTTGGTGAATTGGCTACCGTTATGGAAGGTAAAATGCGTCCGGGTCATTTTGCCGGCATGGCGCAAGTAGTGCATCGTTTATTGGATTTAGTGAATCCGGATGCATTATTCATGGGACAAAAAGATTTGCAACAGTTTACTATTGTTAAACGCATGTTGCAGTTGATGAACTCCCCTATCGATTTGGTTTGCTGTCCGATTGTGCGTGAAAATGATGGTTTAGCCATGAGTTCACGCAATGTACGTTTAACAACTACTGAACGTAGCCTTGCTCCTATTATTTACAGCACCTTAAAAAGCTTAAAAGACCCGAATTACCGCTTGCATTTTGCTACTCCGACTGCTTATATCGAACATGCTACCAAAGCATTAAATGAAACAAACGGGATGTCGGTAGAATATGTTTCGATTGTTGACACTACAACTTTACAAGCCTGTGATAATTGGACCAACAGTGCCGAAAAAGCGTGTTGTATTGCCGTTCGACTTGGCGCTATTCGCTTAATCGATAATGTGCTTTTTAAGTAATAAGCTTAAACTGTTTCGTGCTTGTATTACCCACTCGATCGCTAACCGTAATAACTACGGAGTGTTGTCCTTTTTCGAGCTTAGCATTTGGTTTCAATACCAAAGTTCCGCTTTTACCATCCAGTTCAGCTAACTGCCAAACCCCATCAACAGTAACGCGATAAGTAGCAATACCACTCAAATTATCATTGATTTTAAATCGGCCTTTTGCTTTCGCAGCACTAATTACCGGAGCACTGGTATCCTTTTGTAAATACACTTTCCCAAATTCTTTTACCTGACAAACAAAACTGTTAGCTACCCATTTGCCGGTATAAACACTCTTTCCATTTTCTTTACTTTCACAAACCAAAACGGTTTTCAAATTATTTAACAGCTCAGGTTTACTCACTTGCAATTGCAACTTAAAAGCCTTTTGCAATGGGGTTTTAGCGTTTGCAATTTGATAAGCTCCAGCGTTATAATCATAAGTAAAATCTAATGATTCATAGAGCGAATTGGCTGCAAAGTCCATCAAAATTCCATGGCCTTTAATTACCTTTCGTTGATTGACAATCATTATATAATTGCCGTTCAAAGGTTCTTCTTCCGGCAATGGCTCATAACGCATTTCGAAATTAAAAACGGCACGATTGCCATAGACATCTTGCGCCAATAATTGAAATTGCGCAGTTTCATTGGTATTCAAATTAATAATGCCTTTGCTTGGTGTTGCGGTATAAATCGGTAATTGATTATTGGCACTTACATACAAATGTTGCCAATTACCTTCCTTGCCGGTATTCAAATAGTAATCGGCAAAAGTATTGGCATACCGTGTTTGCGAAAACTCAAACGACTTCATCTGATGTTCATACACCACTGTTTGTTCGCGAAACAGTTGAACATGAAACAAGCCTTGTGTTGATCCGCTTTTATCGCTTACATCATAAGCTTGTACGGATAGTTTAACATGCGGATCATTGACAACAATGGGTTCACAAAAATAAACCCGCTCACCATTTGCATCACTTAATTCGGAACGTGCTTTAACCATCAACAAATAAGGATGTTCACGCATTTTATCCCAACTGTAAATGGCTAACTGCTTTATAACCGGAGCTTCATCATCATCCAATTTAAAACCAAACAATTGCGGATTTAATATGGCTTCGGTATAGGCATCGCGCAATTCAAAATGCAAATGCGGTCCGGTACTTCCGCCTGTATTACCTGAAATGGCAAACTGCTCCCCTTTCTTTACCGGTGCTTCATCCGGCATCAAATACACATCTAATTCAAAGGATTGTGCAGCGTAATGCTTATTCAATACCAGTTGTTCAAAATCACCGTACAGACTTTGCAAATGTCCGTAAACAGAGGTAATACCATTGGGATGCGTGATATAAACAGCTTTCCCATAACCGCCGGATGATATTTTAATACGACTGATATAACCATCTGCAACTGCAAATACCGCAAGTCCTTCACGTTCGTTGGTTTTAATATCCAAACCGGCATGCAAATGATTTTTACGAATCTCACCAAAACCTCCTACCAAATGCAAGGGGATGTTTAATGGATTTCGAAAATAAAAGGAAGAATCGTTAATGCAAGCAGCATCAGCAGCTATATAACCTTTATCGAATGTAAATTGGGATAAATAAGCACCGGGATTATAGCCAAAGTAATGGCTAAAAAACAAAAAATAATATTTCATTAAAAGTCCCTGCATAGCAAGGGCAATTTACGAATTTATTAGCACTCTTGTGAATTAGAGAATATTTAATTTAACACCACTAAAGTACAAAGCCAAAATAAGGCCGCCGGCAATGATACGATACACCCCAAACCATTTGAAACCGTAGCGTGTAAGTACACCGATAAAAAATTTGATAGCGATAAGTGCTACAATAAAGGCTACAGCATTGCCAATCAATAACACATTCAAATGCTCGTGCCAATTGGCTTTTAATAAATCCTTCGCATCCCACATTTTTTTAGCCGTTGCCGCAAACATAGTTGGTACAGCCAAGAAAAAAGAGAATTCGGCAGCCGTCTTACGATTTAATTTTTGTGTTAAACCACCTACAATAGTAGCAGCCGAACGACTAACACCCGGCACCATGGCTAAACACTGAAAACAACCGATAATAAAGGATTTTATTGGTGTTAAGGTAGTACCTTCTTCACTGTTACTTCTGAATTCATTTTTAGCAAACAACGAATCGATAAACAATAATAGAATACCACCAATTAATAATGCAAATCCGATTACTGGAATATTTTCCAATAAAGCATCGATTTGCTTTTTCAATAATAAACCGGCAACTATTGCAGGAATAAAACCAATGGCTAATTTGATGTAAAAGTCGATGGATTGAAAAAAGCGTTTGTAATACAATACGACCACAGAAAGTATAGCGCCGAATTGAATAGCTACTGTAAATAGTTTTACAAATTCATCTTTCTCGATGTGCATTAACCAAGAACCAATAACCATGTGACCGGTTGAGGAAATGGGCAAAAATTCGGTAATACCTTCAATAATAGCTAAGATAATAGCTTGGATAATAGACATGTGAATACAGGTGCAAGAAATTTAAAGAAACTATTCTTCTGTTTTAGGTTTGCGCATTATCGCAACGATTTCGATGATAAATCCGATTAAGATTAAACCCGGACCTACTGTAACGCGTGTAGCACTGTATAAAAGTTCAGGATGAAATTCTTTTGGATTCGGGCTTTTACCACCACTCATAAGAAAAAAGCCGATTGCTATTACTACAACCCCGGCAATCATCAAATAATAGTTCATTTTATCAAACAAAAAAACACCGGTATGCGGTTTAAAAGAAGATTTTTTTGCTGATTCGTTGGTTGTTGTTTTTTTTACGGTAGCCATGATTTGGATTACGTTTAAATTTGAGTCGACAAATTAATACAAATCGTCGAGTTTTAATTTTAAATATTTATTTACTGAACGGTAAGTACTTAAACCGGAAATTACTATTCCGATCATAATTACCAATAATAATAACCCTGTAAGCGATGCAGGTTCAGCCAAACTTGATAATTCCGGAATAATATTGTTGGCATAAACGCCTAAACTGCTTAACAAAGCAACTGCCAATACCCCACTAATCAATCCATTCAAAACAGCTCGCATAATAAACGGACGGGCAATGAACCAACGCGTGGCGCCTACCATTTGCATGCTTTTAATTAAAAAACGATTGCTGTACATCACCAATTTAATGGTATTGTCAATTAAGGCTACGGCTATTAAAAACAACACAAAAATGATGGCCAAAAGCACCAATGAAATCTTTTTGGCATTTTGATTCATCATTTCAACTACCTGCTTCTGGTAATAAATTTCCTTAACCAATTTATTTCCTTGAAACAAGCTTTCGATTTGGTGAATACTGTCCATATTAGCCGATTCAGACTTCAAATGGAAATTTACAGAAGCATACAACGGATTGTAGTCTAACAATTCCATAAAATCTTCACCCGATTGCTTACGAAAACGCTCCAAAGCAACATCTTTGGTAATAAATTCAGAGCTCTTAACCCAATGGTGCTCGTCTAACTTCGCCTTTATTTTTAAGGCTTGTTCGGCAGAACAATCATTCATTAAAATGATGCTGACTTCGATGTTTTCTTTAAAAAAATCACTTAGTTTCTTGGCATTAATTACAATTACTCCCAACAAACCGAGCATAAACAATACTAACGCCACACCAATGATAGCGTATAAATAAGAAGGACGGGCTTTACCGCTGGGTTGTTTACCGAATTGAAATGCCATAATTGATTAACTGCTGCGAAAATAATAAACTCCTACTTAAAACAAGGATTAAGTTTAAAAAGATGTTACCCGACGCGTGTAGAATTGTCTTGATAAAGGGAAAGCCTTCGCTGTGTATTAACTCAGCTTTTCTTGCTTTAAATGCAACAATACGCTTTCCAATTCAGCAATCTTCTTTTCTAAATCCGGTAAACGGCGAAAAACAGCTTGTGAACGAAGTGATGCATTGTAACTGAAAGCCGGCGAGCCTGTAACGGCAGTATTCGGACGATCTAGTGTTTTTGAAACGCCGCTTTGGGCGTTAATTTTTGTTCCGTCGGCTATTTTTATATGTCCTACAATACCAACCTGACCGCCAATCATGCAGTTTTTGCCGATTTTAGTACTGCCGGCAACACCACTTTGTGCAGCAATTACTGTATTCTCGCCAACTTCAACATTATGTGCAATGTGTACTAAATTGTCCAATTTGACACCGGTATGAATAACGGTATTGCCAATACTTCCGCGGTCTATGGTAGCATTAGCGCCTATTTCAACTTCATCCATAATAAGTACCCCACCTACTTGACTCACTTTTTTATACGTGCCGTCAGCTTGTGGCGCAAAACCAAATCCATCGCTTCCAATAACAACACCGGCATGCAGTATACAGTTTTTCCCAATCGAGCAACCGGCATTTATTTTTACTCCTGCATGCAATACCGACCCTTCGCCAATGCTAACATTTTCACCTATAAAGCATTGCGCTTCAATACTAACATCGTTGCCAATCTGAACATTATTGCTGATGACCACAAAATCACCTATATATACCTTCTCTCCTATTACAGCTTTATCAGCAATGGCAGCCATTTTTGAAATCCCGGTTTTACGGGCGGCCATTTTACCGAAAGTATCCAATAAAAATGCTAAAGAAGAATAAGCGTCCTTGACTTTAATCAAAGTAGCGGAAATGGGTTGAACAGGCTCAAAATCAGCATTCACCAATAATACACTGGCGCCGGTTTGATAAGCAAATTCTTCGTATTTGGGATTGGCTAAGAAACTAAGTGCACCGCTTTGTGCTTCTTCTATTTTTGCAAACTTATCTACCTCAACCGCCGGATTTCCAACTATCGTTCCTTGCAATAAGACAGCTAATTCTTGAGCACTTACTTTCATAGGCGTTTTTTTAATGAAGATCGGTTTGTTTCGGATAGCAAATGTAATATTTCGTTAATGGTTCCGAAAATACCGACCGATCTAAATGTGTTAACAAATTCAATACATCCACTACTGCACCGTTCTTCATCTTTATTTTAATTTGACCTTTATCTAAACGATAAGCTGAGTTCGAAATTGGTTTTGTAAAAACAAAATAATTTACCAACTCTTTCGGTACTATGCCACGTTTAAGTACCATAGCTTCTTTACTCGCAATTTCTTCTTGTGGAATAGGCTCATTTTCGATGCGTGTTTTTGGTAAATCCCGATCTACCAAAGAGCGACTTAATAAGGATAAAACCACATCTTCACTTTGTTGCCAATACTTAATATTCGTCATCAATTCTGCATCATCCAACTGAAGATAGCACAACAAGAGTTCATTAGACAATTGTTTTTCAGCAAGGTTTAATCTGGCTAAAATTATTTTTTTCAGGTTAGGGGTACAAAAACAAGGGGTTCCGTTCTTAATTAAATCAGCTGCACGATGCATGATATTTAATAAGGTTTCTTCGGCAGCAATCACGGTTTTATGCAAATACACTTGCCAATACATCAAACGCCGACTGATTAAAAAATTCTCGATTGAGTTGACTCCCTTTTCTTCCACAACCAATTGATCGTCATCCACTGTCATCATTTTTATTATGCGATCATAACTGATCACACCTTCTGCAACGCCCGTAAAAAAGCTATCTCGCGTTAAGTAATCCAAACGATCCACATCCAACTGGCTACTCACTAATTGATGCAAAAACTTCTTGTTATAAGTATTGGTAAAAATGGCAATAGCGACATCCAATGCACCGTTCCATTCTGCGTTTATCTTTTGCATGATGAGCAATGAAAGTTCTTCATGACTGGTGTGCGGCAATAAAACATGCTCCAATGCATGTGAAAAAGGCCCGTGTCCGATATCGTGTAATAAAATTGCACTAAGCGCTCCTTCTTCTTCTGTTGCCGTTATCGAAACGCCTTTCATTTTGAGCGTTTGAATGGCTCCA
>JAHEYX010000017.1:0-7807 GCA_023251415.1 Chitinophagales bacterium | reverse complement strand
GTAATCGTTGAAAATAAGGGTGTTCAATTAGGCGATAAATCAGTTCATGATGAATGGTTACAAATCCATAAACCGGGTCATTAATAATTTTCGTTCTAAAACTCATGGCACTTTTTTACTTTATAAGCACTGCTTCAACTCCGCTAAACGCTTGATTAATAGGCCCATTTAACCCAAATACTTCCCCAAGTAAACCCTCCTCCAAATGCAGCTAATAAAAGGTTATCGCCCTTTTTTAATTGGCTTTCATAATCCATTAAACACAAAGGCAAAGTTCCGCTGGTGGTATTGCCATAACGATGAATATTCAACATTACTTTATCTTCACTTAAGCCACAACGTTTTGCTGTTGCATCGATAATGCGTTTGTTCGCTTGATGCGGAACCAACCAATTAATATCGTCACTGGTCAGGTTATTGCGTTCCATGATTTCTGCCGCAACATCAGCCATTCCAACAACAGCAAATTTAAAAACCGCTTGTCCTTCTTGATGAACGAAATGTTCACGTGCCGTAACAGTCTCTAAAGTTGGCGGGTAATTAGAGCCGCCGGCTTTTTGAAACAAATATTTCGATCCACTTCCATCACTTTTCAAAATCGCATCCTGAATACCAAAACCTTCATTATTCGGCTCTAGTAAAACCGCACCGCCTCCATCACCAAAAATCACACAAGTTGCTCGGTCGGTATAATCGATAATAGTACTCATTTTATCGGCTCCTACAACAACTACTTTCTTATAAGTACCGCTTTCAATAAATTTAGATGCAGTAGTTAATGCAAATAAAAACCCACTACAAGCAGCATTAATATCATAACTCCAAGCATTAGTGGCGCCTACTTTATCGCAAATAATATTGGCTGTGGCCGGAAAAATCATATCCCCTGTTACAGTAGCACAAATCAATAAATCTATCTCTTTGGGGTCTATGCCGCGCTTTTCACACAATTTTTTAACCGCTTCAGCTCCCATTACAGAAGTTCCATTTCCAGCTCCTTTCAAAATACGACGTTCCTTGATTCCGGTTCGTGTAGTAATCCATTCGTCGTTGGTATCCACCATTTTCTCTAATTCCGAATTGGTAAGTATATAATCCGGTAAATAACCGGCTACTGCTGTAATTGCTGCAAGCGTTTTAGACATACAAATTGTATTTAAGAAAACAAATGTAGAAAAAAGTACAGAATATTTGATTTTGTTGATGCACTATTCATTTATTCAATCAAATTGTGCAGGTTATCGAGACCTTTAACCTTGATCTTAAGCGATAAGCTTTTAGAATTCCAGGTCATTAACGCATATAGGATAACTGAAATTACAAAGCGTGAAATGAAATGATTAGCAATTATTGCCGGAGAATTCTATTTTTGAAACATGAATATTTCACTGCAAGATAAAAATGCCCTGGTTTGTGGTAGTACACAAGGAATTGGTAAAGCTATAGCCATCGAATTGGCGTTGCTTGGTGCTAATGTAACTTTGTTAGCCCGCAATGAAGCTGCCTTACAACAAACCGTTGCAGCATTGCCCCAATCAGGCCATCAAACACATGCTTACCTGATTGCCGACTTCGCGCAACCGGAGCAATTAAAAGCAACTGTAACGGCTTATGTAGCCAATCACCCGATTCATATATTGATTAATAATAGTGGAGGACCGGCTGCCGGACCCATTACAGAGGAAAGCACGGATAAGTTTTTACAAATATTTCAACAACACTTGATTTGTAATCAACTATTGGCACAAGCTGTTTTACCAAGTATGAAAGCCGCTTCTTACGGCCGTATTATTAACGTAATTTCAACTTCCGTAAAACAACCGCTAAAAAACCTGGGGGTAAGTAATACTGTTCGCGGTGCTGTTGCTTCTTGGGCCAAAACCTGGAGTTTCGAAGTGGCAAAATATGGCATAACGGTAAATAACGTGTTACCGGGTGCTACAGCAACCAATCGATTAAAAACGCTAATCGATATTAAGTCCGGAAAAACCAATACGCCTATCGACGAAATTGAAAAAGAAATGTTGAGCGAAATACCGGCAGCACGTTTTGGTGACCCTTCTGAAATTGCCGGTTTAGCTGCCTTTTTGGCTTCACCTGCTGCGGCTTATATCAATGGAACCAGCATTCCGGTTGACGGTGGTCGAACTGCAGCTATTTAAAACTGTTTAATATCATTCGTATAACCAATTTGTTCTACTAACTTCGCTTTAAATTAATTGCATATGATAGCTCCTCCTTTTAACTTGCAAAAATGGATTGATGAAAATCGTCACTTATTAAAACCACCAGTTGGGAATAAAAATTTATATCCATTGGGAACCGATTTTATAGTGATGGTAGTTGCCGGCCCAAATGCCCGTAAAGATTATCATTACAATGAAACCGAGGAATTGTTTTATCAATTAGAAGGTGAAATTCTTGTAAAAACGCAACAAGACGGCAAATGTGTGGATGTGCCAATTAAAGCCGGTGAACTATTTTTATTGCCCGGAAAAGTACCGCATAGCCCTTCCAGAAGTCCGGGTTCTATAGGCATTGTAGTAGAACGCGTGCGCAAAGGCACAACCATGCAAGACGGCTTATTATGGTTTTGTGAAAAGTGCAATAACAAATTACACGAAAAGTATTTCGGTCAACAAAATATCGAAACCGATTTTCAATCGCGTTTTCGTGAATTCTATAACAACGAAGACTTACGTACGTGTAAACAATGCGGTCATGTGATGGAAACAGACCCGCGTTTTGTAAGTTAAAACGATGCTTACTTTTTAGAAGCTGCAGTTATTTTATTGGATTCCCTTACGGTGAAGATTGTCTCTAAGGCACTGTACACAATGTAATTGCCTGCAAATGACATCCCAAACATCATTCCCTTGTGTCCGGTATAAGCTAAATAGGCAATTACAAAGGCAATGGCTAAAAAGAATTTTAATGCAAAACCTAAATAAAAATAATTCATAAAAGCATAGTTGCTGTTCATTTTAACCCCACGTATAGAAAACCAAAAAATAAAAGGGGAAGAAAATACAAAAAAGCAGGTAGCTGCTGTAAAGTCAGTATAAGCTGCAACATAGCCCAGTTTCATATAGAGCAACGCTGAGATGAGTAATCCCAACAAGGCAATTACTGCATAAAATGGTAAAAAAGATTTCATGTAAAACGCTTAAAATTTTTCTGCAATATACGGATAACGCTCTTCATACAAAGCGCGAATCTGACCGAGTATAAATGTTCTGAATTCATCGACATTAGTTCGCTCCAAAGCACTAATGAATACACAATTCCCTTCGGTATTATTAAGCCAGGTTTGTTTCAATTCCGTCAATACTTCTTGTCGAATAGCCGGGGTTGTTAACGCATCAAAATGAATCTTTTCGTATAAATCCATTTTATTAAATATTACAATTATCGGCTTATTAAAAGCTTTCAGTTCTTGCAAGGTAGTATTAACGGTTTTCATTTGGTCTTCAAATGCCGGATGCGAAATATCCACTACATGCAACAAAATATCACTTTCACGAACTTCATCTAAAGTGGATTTAAAACTTTCTACTAATGAGTGTGGCAATTTACGAATAAACCCAACCGTATCGCTTAGCAGAAAGGGTATTCGATCCAAAACCACTTTACGAACTGTCGTATCCAAGGTTGCGAATAACTTGTTTTCAGCAAACACCTCACTTTTGCTGAGCATGTTCATGATGGTGCTTTTACCAACATTCGTATAACCAACTAATGCCACGCGAATCACTTCACCTCTGCTTTTTCGTTGTGTGGCAAATTGCCGATCTATGTTAACCAACTCCTCTTTGAGTTGCGAAATTTTATACTTCACAATTCGACGATCCGTTTCAATTTCTTTCTCTCCTGGTCCACGCATTCCAATACCTCCCTTTTGACGTTCCAAGTGCGTCCACAACCCCTTTAAACGCGGCAATAAATATTGCATTTGCGCCAATTCAACTTGTGTTTTAGCATGAGCTGTTCGAGCACGAGAAGCGAAAATATCCAGAATTAATCCGGTTCGATCTAATACTTTGCATTTAACCTCTTTTTCAATATTGGTTTGTTGTCGGCCGGTAATTTCATCATCAAAAATCAATAATGAAATATCATTGGCCTCAATGTACGCGCGTATCTCTTCCAATTTCCCTGCACCAATAAAGGTGTTGGAATCCAATTTCTGCATTCGTTGTGTAAAACGCTTAACCGTTATAGCTCCGGCGGTTTCTGCTAAAAAGGCAAGCTCGTCCAGGTACTCATTCACTTGCTCTTCAGTAATCGGCGATTGGATTACGGCTACAAGCACTGCTTTTTCTTGTTGTAAGGGAAGATTAGTCAAAACGTAATGGTTCTATTTTATGCGAAGGTAGAAAACGATTTAGGATTCCGTTTAAAATTATTTGGTTGTATTTTTTGAAGAGAAATTTCATTTTTGCAAAATGAAAAAATTGGTGGCGCTTTTTTGTATCAGCTTTGCAATGGTTTGGAGCTCATGTAATCAATTTAAAGTTCCGGATTACAAACGAATGGAGAATTTTCAATTTGATGCCTTCTCCTTAAAGCAAGTTCAGTTTAAAACCGACTTGGTCATGTTTAATCCGAATAAAATCGGTATTGAATTGCTTAATACTGAAACGGACATTTATATCAATGATGTGCTTCTTGGACATTCGACACAAAACAAATCCATACGTGTAAATAAGAAAAGCGAATTTTCAATTCCTTTAACGGTTAATGTAGCTACCCATCAAATCACCTTTAGTTTCTTAAAAAGTATGTGGGCAAGCATGCGTAAAGGCAAAGTAAAATTATCGGTCAAAGGTAGTTGCCGCTTGAAAAAAGCAGGTATCCCCTTCAGTTTCCCGATAAATTATGCGGACCAAATCGACTTAAAAGTGCCGGACTTATTCTAATTGCCGGACGAAAATTCAATTATAGAATTCTTAATAATTTGCACACACTCCATTAATTGATCGCTTGTAATACACAATGGCGGTGCAAAACGTATTTTATTGCCGTGTGTTGGTTTAGCTAACAATCCATTTTGCATCATTTTAATACAAATATCCCAGCCGGTATGATCATCCGGAGCAGCTAATTCTATGGCATTAAACAATCCTTTTCCCCTAACTTCTTTAATCAATGGTAAGTTCAATTCGCGTAAGGCTTTGCGAAATTGTTCACCTAAAAGCAATGAATTTTCAGCTAAATTTTCCTCCTTAATTACTTTCAATGCTTCCATGGCAACCACACAAGCCAATGGGTTTCCACCATACGTAGAACCATGTTCACCGGCTTTGATTTGAAGCATTATACTATCATCGGCCAATACCGCACTTACAGGCAAAGTACCTCCACTAAGGGCTTTCCCTAGAATTAGTATATCAGGATGTACATCCTCATGATCACAACACAAAAGCTTACCGGTACGTGCTAATCCGGTTTGAACTTCGTCAGCAATAAACAACACATTAGCTTCTTTACACATGGCAGCTGCTTGTTTCAAATACCCTTCGGTCGGTACAATTACACCTGCTTCACCTTGAATAGGCTCAACTAGAAAACCGGCAACGGTCGGATCTTGTAAAGCATTGTTTAAGGCGCTTAAATCATTATAAGGTATTTGAACATAATTAGGCATGTAAGGACCGAAACCTTCATAAGAAGAAGGGTCATTACTAAACGAAATAACACCGGTCGTTCTTCCATGAAAATTGCCTTCACAAACGATAATCTTGGCTTGATTATTTGCTATTCCTTTCACATTGTAAGCCCAACGTCTGCATAATTTTAACGCCGTTTCAACTGCCTCCACACCGGTATTCATCGGCAACACTTTATCGTATCCAAAGTAATTCGTAATAAAAGCTGCATATGCTCCTAATTGATCATTGTAAAATGCTCGAGAAGTTAGCGTTAAACGTTGCACTTGATCGATCAGAACAGCAGTGATGCGTGGATGACAATGGCCTTGATTTACAGCAGAATAAGCTGCTAAAAAATCATAGTATTTTTTACCCTCAACGTCCCAAACATAAACACCCGCTCCCCTTGTTAAAACCACCGGCAATGGATGATAATTATGGGCATTATATGCTTCTTCTAATTCGATAAACTGATCCGACAAACGCTGTAATTCAATAGATGACATAATCTTGCTTTTGCGCAAAGATAATAAATTTAGGTTATGCAGTAAACCGCAAGCTGGAGTTAGTTGGTAGCCTAATACCAACAAAAAACCCTCGATTGCCTAAACAATCGAGGGTTTATAGATTAACTTAATCAGAATTAGAATTTGTATTGAACACGCATGGTGAATACGTTGTCGGCAATGTCTCTTTTAAAATGTGCTAACACTTTATCAGTATTATCTGCGCTTGTACTTTCGTTAGTAACCATAGCATAATAAAACGTGAATTTTGTATTCATGTCTAAGTGGTATACATAACCAATTCCTAAGGTATGGTAAGCAATATCAGCTGCTGATAATTTAGTTGCAGTAGCTACGCCGTTTATTTTTGTTGAAGCTAATAAATCGTTTCCACCAACTTTAGTATTCGGATCATACAAGTCGTATTTAATAACGATATCATGTTTAGAATGAAATAAATTTTGAATAAAATAGAAGTAATATCCTTTGAAATGACGACTGTACAAGTTAAAAACAGGAGCACCCGGTGTGCTTGTTGAAAAAGTAGTTAATGGATAGCTGCTAGAGCTTGAAAAGGAAGAGAACGTGGTAACTGTGCTGTAAGAAGGGCTTACACTTTTAGAGCCAATACTAGGTTGGGTACCTTCGATGTATTCAGCACGTATGGTTGTTAAACCTAATTTGCTATCCATAGTAGCTTGAATGTCGGCACCAAGGTATTCACGTAATGCAAAATGGGTAGTGCTGCCACTGGTAACATTTTTATGATACACTTTAGTTGTTCCATCAAAAGTGTATGTAGTGTCACTTCCTTGTTTAACTCCACCGTGGTAATATGAAAAACCACCGCTTAATGCCAAACGTTCGCTAAAAAACGATCGATGTAAAATAACCTGACCAATAAAGTCTTTACGAAAATCGATATCGCCACCTAACGGAACAAAAGCACCATTACCACCAAAATAACCACCTTGGGCTTTGAACCATTCGAACTTAGAAGCTTTTGGACCTTCAATAATTACTACTGCACCTAATTCACGTTCTCCGGGAAATAAGGTTTGACTCATACGACCACGTTCAGGAGTTTCTCGCGACCCGGATGAATAGGCGATTTCGTAACCGAATGGACGGTCGAAAATACCCGCTTTCAAAGAAACGATATGTTTAAAGGGATCCGAAACACGCAAAAACGCATCGCGCACAATAATTCCCTTTTCTGATAAATCGATCTGCATCACTGCTTCAGATGTAGCTACACCCGCCGCGTTGGTTAAAGCATACGCTGATTTCAAACGTGCACGGCGTACCATAAAACGTTTGTCGGTGCGGCTTGCAAAGTCTCCTCCTTCAAATGAGGCAATACCGTTACTGTCAGCAATTTGATATTGCGACTGAATATAACCTGAAAATTTAATGCGTTTTAAAATGGCTAAGTCATCGGCCATTTTATTCACTTTCATAGCTAAAGTGTCATGGGGAGTTTCTACGTTTTCTTGTGCAAATGCAGCGGTACCAAAACCAACTGCAAAAACCATAAGCAAAATAAGGTGGAGCTGTTTTTTCATGTGTTTGTTTTATTTAACGCAAAAGAAATGCATCGGCTTTAATTAGCCTTTACTCCAGTATTAAGTTAATGTTAAATATCACATC
>JAHEYX010000270.1 GCA_023251415.1 Chitinophagales bacterium | reverse complement strand
AACCGGTACTAGTAAGCGTACAAGAATAAGTGCCGGAATTGGTTAAGTTATATTCTGTAAAAGTTGCTGCAGTAGAACCACTAATAGCTGAACCACCTTTATACCATTGATAAGCTGCAGTTCCGGCATTTGTTGGTGTGGCTGTAAAAGTAACTGCCGTATTCGTACATACCGGGTTAGCAGAAGCAGCTATACTCACACTAGGAGCAGCAGTTGTACCGGCAACATAAATGGTATTGCTTAATGTAACACGTTTGCCGCTTGCAGCATTATAAACGATTAATCGAAAATAAACTGTTGATGTGGTGGTAATTGTTGAAGGAAAAGTAAAGGTATAAGTAGAAGGACTCGCACACGAATTACTAATAGTTTGAATAGTTGAACAATCGGTCCATGCGCCGGTAGAACCAATGCGGTAACTCCATAGCGCTTTGATATTGGCTGCATCGGCTGCCATGCTACTGGCGGTTACAGCGGTTAAACTCATTTGACAACTTGGAGTAAGCGAAAACGAGAAAAATTTACCATCGGTAATAGCAGCAGCAGAAGAAGCATTGGTAACATTGTTAGCACTATAATCTGAAGTAGTTGTACAGGTACTCCATGCAGAAGCATTAGCAATACTGTTTTTGCTCCAGTTAGAAGCGGTAATACCGGAAGCAACCGAAGAGGCTGTGGCGTTACCGGGAGTAAATACCACTAAATTTTGAGCCATTGCAAAACCTACACTAATGCAAGCGAACAAAAGGGTAAAAACTGAAATGCGATAAAACGTGAGTAACTTGTTTGTCATTGGGGTTAGATTGTTATTTTGTTGTTTGTTTTAGTGTTTATGAAACCCAACTTACCTTTACAAGGAGTAAGCTGGCTTTGCGGTTGTAGGTTATTCTGAACGGGTATTTTTTTTATTTTTAAGTAATAGTTTCCTGATTTACTGCTTGATTATTAGTTACAAATAATTGAGCAGCAGTCTTGAAATGCAAAAAGTGTTGAAACTTGTTTAGTGGTTCGAAACAAGACTTGTTATCCAATTGGAGGAAAGCAATTGAGAACTAACAAGTAACGACTTTTGCACTTTGTCTATTTTTTATACTTTGTCTATTTTTAAGAACGCGATGCAAATATATGGGCAAAAACAATCGATTTGCAAGTATTTTCGTATATTTTTTCAGAAAATTTTTGTTAATAACACATTTATTGTTGATTGTCAATCTTTTAAATTAATTGCAAATTTACATTTATATGCATTTTATATCTTTTGTACATATTTTACACATTAACTTTATTTTGAACTATTGATTTTATTACATACTTTTGTGTCAATATGTAATTTTCTAGAACCCTATAATTTCTTATAATGAAAAATTCCTTTCCTGAGAGCTCCCCCATCTTTTTAGTGGAAGATGACTTAGTTTATGCTGAATTAGTGTCGTATGCTATTAAACAGCAATTTAAATGCACCATAAAAACATTTCATAATGGCAACGATTTATTAGAAAATCTCTCGTCGAATCCTGCCTTAATTATTTTAGATTATGTATTGCCGGATATGCATGGCGATGAAATGTTTACCAAAATCAAATCATTCAATCCGGCTATCCCTGTTATCTTTTTAACAGCTAATAATGATGTCAATAAAGTAGTTGAACTAATTAAACTGGGCGCCTATGATTATATTACTAAAGATGAACATGCGCAAAGTTTATTGATTGAAGACATTAAGAAAATTCAAGAGCATCTCCATTTAAAACAAAACATAGCCTATTTAGAAGATCTGCTTCAAAACGAATACAATACCTCGGATTCGTTTTTAGGTAATGCACCGGAAATTAAGCAAGCTTTGAATTTGGTCGAGAAATTGGCCAAAACAGAAATTAGTATAGCTATACATGGCGAGTATGGTACCGGTAAAGAACATTTAGCAAAGCTTTTTCACTTTAACTCCAATCGTGCTAAAAAACCATTGGTTGTATTTAATGCAGAAACTTGTGCGCAAGACCAAATTCAAACCCAACTTTTTGGCATGGTGAGCGATAAAAAGAAAGGGAGCGCTAATTCCGGAAGTATTGCTGCAGCAAGAGGCGGAACACTCTTATTACAAGAACCGCAATTGTTACCAAAAGCCATTCAGGCAGAGCTGTTACAATTAGAAGCTGCTACTAAAGGAGACGCTACAAATTCGATACGATTCCTCTTACTCTCCAAGTCAAATTTGGCCGAAGAAGTTGCGAATCAAAATCTTATCAAAGAATTTTACTACCGATTTGCCAGTGTAAATATTCAATTACCACCATTACGTAAACGTAAAGCTGACATACTTATATTAGCTAAATTATTTATAGATGAACTAGCTAATAATCAACAAGTTGATTATCCTGCCTTTAGTGAGGAAGCCAAAACAAAATTATTAGAATACACTTATCCCGGAAATATTGATGAGCTGAAATCGTGTATGGAACTGGCTTGGGCCATTTCTGACAAACACACCATTAAAGGAAATGACATAACCTTTTATCCGGTTGATATCAAAACCGACCTCTTAATGGAAGAACGAACTTTGGAAGAATACACGGCATTAATCATCAAATACTTTTTGAAAAATTATAACAATAATGTTAATCTTGTAGCAGAGAAATTGGATATGAGTCGATCTACGATTTACAAAATGATAAAAGAAGGACGTCTTTAAACCTAATTTGCATCTCATTTTACCGACCCCCCTTAAGTAAAATGGTAGGCCCAAAAGAAACTATCGTTTTATGAACACACACAACCCCAATGAATTAAACAAGGCCAATGACCATCCGCCCTCGATAATCGCTCAGAAAGGTTTGGCAGATGTATTTGGCTTTTTGGTTGAAAGCAAAACCCCTTATTTAAAGGTTTGTAGAACCGGAGAGATTTTGCAAATGAATGCTGCAGCGCAAGCCATTATGCAATTAGAACAACCCGATAATTCGATAATCGGTTTGTCGGATTACTTTAAAGCGTTGTTTAAAAATGAATTAGAAACAAGGGGCTTTTTCAATCAAACCGTTTATACTATTCATCATGAAGAATACATTCTTAACTTTTTTCAATTTACGGAGTTTGAATTTGTGTGTGTTACCGGACGAAAATTAAGTGATGTACCTGCCAATGAATTACTTGAAATACTTTCTTCGAAAGCGTTCGATCAAACTTCCGGCTATAAGGCATTAGTTGACAAAAATTCCAATCTCGTTTGGGCCAGTAAAAGCTTTTTGAAATTTACCGGTTATTCGCTTAAAGAGTTAATGGGCAAAAGGCCGGGCGATATTTTTCAAGGGTCTGAAACCAATTTAGAAGAATTAGAAGCGGCACGTAAGAAAATTGCTAAAGGAATTCCGTACGAAGTTAACTTAATTACCTATCGTAAAAACAAACGGAAATTTTATGTAAAAGTTACCGGAGACCCGATTCGTGATGACAAAAATGAAATAACACATTATTTCATGCGCATCAGTGATCTTACCAAACTCTATGAACTTCAACATGAATTGCGTGTAAGAAGTCATCGATCCAGCATGGTGTTGAATGTGTTTACTG
The DNA here is from genome assembly GCA_023251415.1 of Chitinophagales bacterium. Classification (GTDB taxonomy): domain Bacteria; phylum Bacteroidota; class Bacteroidia; order Chitinophagales; family CAIODY01; genus JAHEYX01. Next base: position 1,018 of record JAHEYX010000270.1, on the reverse strand, counting down.
ATGCCATATTGGTGGAAGATGCGAATCGTAAAATTGTGATTACCAATCGAAGATTTTGCGACTTGTTTTCCATACCGCTTCCGCCTCGCAAATTAGAAGGCGTTGATTGTAAAGATTCTGCTCAACAATCCAAATTACTTTTTCAAGATGAAGATTATTTTATAAACTTGATTGAAGCTATTTTAGCTAAACGCCAGGTTGTTCAAGGCGAACTCTTGGTGATGAAAGATGGTCGTCAGCTGACCTTAGATTATGTGCCACTCGAAATGGAAAATAATTCAATTGGTAATTTTTGGCGTTATACCGACATCACCCAACAAAAAAAGAATGAACAATTGCTTATCGATGCGCGCAATCAAGCTGAAGATTTAGCTAAAGCAAAGCAATTATTCCTAGCCAATATGAGTCATGAAATTCGTACGCCTATGAATGCGATCATGGGACTTAGTGGCTTATTGGAACATTCCGATTTAAATGAAGAACAATTACGCTATACCCGAGCCATCAAAAATGCTTCTGAAAATTTATTAGTTGTTATTAATGATATTCTCGATATCTCAAAAATGGATGTCGAAAAGTTAAAAATCGAATCCGAAACATTCGACTTCATTAACTTTATTAATCAAATAAATGACCTGCTTTCTTTTAAAGTGAAGGAAAAAGGTTTGTCGCTTCAAATAACGATAGATCCGGCTATTCCACATTATTTAATCACCGATCATTTCAGATTAAATCAAATCCTTTTAAACATCATTGGTAATTCGATTAAGTTTACAGAGCGGGGTGGAATACATTTGGATATCCAACAATACCATATTTCGGAAAAACGAATAGGTATTCGGTTTATTATTACTGATACGGGTATTGGAATTGAAGAAAAAAACTTGAAGAAAATATTCGATGTGTTTAATCAGGAATACACCAATATTGCGAAACAATTTGGAGGCTCGGGATTAGGTTTAAACATCTCTAAAAAATTGGCAAAACTGTTGGGCGGCGATTTAACTATTTCGAGTAA
>JAHEYX010000269.1 GCA_023251415.1 Chitinophagales bacterium | reverse complement strand
ATAGTTATTCCAATTAAAAACACCATAATCAACAGTAAATGTTAAAAGAAACTGAACAAGCTTATTAACAAGTCATCCAATTAACTAAAAGTTAATAACCAGTAAGAATATAGTATTAATAAGCCTTTCAAAAAAATATGTTGTTAATACAACGTTTAATTAAGGTTAATAACTCATCAAACAAGCTTTCCACTAAAACGTTTCAAACCAATCCACACCCTTAATAATGAATAATAATATTTTTATAAATAGATAAATACATTATTAATTACATTGAGGATAACTTTGATTGATTAATTCTTTTATAAAAAAGACAACAAGTAGTAAACGGACATTCATTGCATTTTGGTTGGCGGGCAAGGCAAACATATCTACCATGAAGAATTAACCAATGATGTGCAATTGCGATATAGTTTTGAGGAATATGTTTAGTAAGCTGCTGTTCACAAGCTAGGGGAGTTTTTGCTTGTTTAGTTAAACCAATCCTGGCTGAAACTCGGAAAACATGTGTGTCAACAGCCATGGCAGCTTGATTAAATAAAACAGAAACAATAACATTTGCTGTTTTTCGGCCTACACCGGGTAAAGTTTGAAGATCTTCAATAGTATTAGGAATTGAACCATTAAAATCTTTTTCAATTTTTTGGCTTAACCCTATTAAATGTTTTGCTTTATTATTGGGATAGCTTATCGATTTAATTAAATAAAAAATATCTTCGAAATTAGCAGCAGCTAATTCTTTGCTCGATTTGTATTTTGTAAACAATGCGGGTGTAACAAGATTTACACGCTTATCAGTGCACTGAGCTGAAAGCACAACAGCAACTAGTAATTCAAAAGGTGAATTATAGTTTAACTCTGTTTGAGGAGTTGGATTATTTTTAAGAAAATAATCTATAACAAATGAATATCTTTCCTTGGTAGTCATATAAAAACTACATTATTGGGTAAAGATATTACAAATGCAATTATTATAAACTAATTACTTCTTTAGAATAGCTGTAACGAATAATATTGTTAATTGTCTGTTCGCTAACATTCAACTCATCAACATTAGGCGCTTCTATTTTTAAATTAGTTAAGGTTTCAGTAGCTGTGAAATAGTTTGATTCAACCATTGTTGTGAATAAGGTTGTTTCGATTAAAAGTTGTTCAATAAATTGTTCAGAAGTGTAAATAGGGGTCATAGAATAAAAGTTATAAGCTAAAAACGATAAAGCTTATAATTTATTGTGTGACCAATCTATTACAGGGAAATTTTTTTTTCTTCGATTTGTTTACGCAAATTTTTTAAAGCGTATCGCATACGTCCTAAACAGGTATTGATATTTGACTCTGTTAAAGTTGCAATTTCTTCAAATGATAAATTACCATACAAACGCATTAAAACAACCTCTTTTTGGTCGGCCGGTAAATAATGAAGCAAGCCTTTTATTTGTTCTAATGTTTGATGTTGTATTAAGATTGATTCATTCGATGATTCCTTTAAATCAAGTCGAGCAAAAATATCACGTTCTTCGGTAGAGTGAAGAATTCTCATTTTTTTATTGCTTCTAAAATGATCCATACAAAGATTTCTAGCTATTTGAAGAACCCATAAAATAAACTTACCGCTTTCAGCATATTTTTTAGTTCTTAAACTATCGATTACTTTTATGAATGTATCTTGAAAAAGATCATTTGCTAATTCTTCATCTTTAACGAGCATGAAAATTGCAGTAAAAACTCTTTTTTGATGACGCTTTAAAAGTACTTCAAAACAAGCATCATTACCATTTACATAAAGTTGCACGAGCTGATTATCACTTAATAATTGCATACTAAATTGATTTTAGTGTTAAAAAATAAAATAAGTGTAAAAGTCTACTCGATAACTCTGTTGGTTCTTTTATATTAAATTGGACAGTAAGTCGGCAAAAGGAAGTGTAAAAATTTTGCTATATAAAAGAGAGTTTAGTATTTTTGAGGACAATTAATGCGCTAAAGTATAGATAACATTTTATATAAAAAAGTTGCATCCTAAATTTTTTCTATGAAACAAAAATTTTTTATTCTGGTAGTTTTATTTATGTCACTGAAATACAGTGTTTTAGCACAATATTGTGCTCCAACATTTACTAGTTCTTCCGGTGATTACATTAATGGTGTTCAATTGGGATCGATTAATAATACAAATACAGGACCCGCTGCAGGATTTCCTTATTACAATAATTATTTATCGATGTCAACTATTTTGTCTATTGGAGTTACTTACACAATGACAGTGCAATGTGGAACTTGGTTTTTAAATTCAAGTAATATTGCGGCTTGGATAGATTTTAATCACAATTTTATATTCGATCCAAGTGAATTAATAGGCACCGTGCAGAATATGGGTCCCTTACAAACATCAACAATAACTTTCACGGTACCTGTTTCAGCGCTACCGGGTAATACAGTTATGCGTGTTCGTGAGATATATAATTCAACTTCATTTGATCCATGTAACAACTATTCATTTGGAGAAACAGAAGATTATAGCATTTTTATTCCTTCTCCCGGTCCCAATGATATTGCAACATTCCTTTTATTATCACCAAAAAACGGATGTGGTTTAACAACAACAGAAAATTTGAAAGTTGTTGTATTTAATGCCGGCACTGATACTATATTCAACTTTTCAGTAAACTTTGACATTAATAATGGTTTTTCAACAGGGTCTAATTCTTTTAATGATACCATTTTACCATTAGGAGCAGACACTGTATTATTAACTGCACCTGCAGATTTATCAACACAAGGATTAAATAATGTAACCGTTTTTGCAACACTGGTTGGTGATACTATTCCACTAGATGATACATTACATGCTGTAGTAAATCATTATCCAACCTTTAATACATTTCCTTGGTTAGAGGATTTTGAGTCATCGAGTCCGCCATGGGTAACAACCGGAGGTTCATGGTCATTAACAGGCACACTAGGTTTTCCATTTTTAAGTGCCTTTGGTGGATTACAAATGGCTGCAGTTACCGGGGGTGTATCTGGAGATTTGATTGGGCCATGTTTTGATATGACGAACTTGAAGAATCCGGCAATGAAATTTTATTTTAATCAATATACTCCTTTTGGATCAAACTATATTTTAGTTTATGGATCTGTAAATGGAGGTCAGTCGTTTGTACAATTGGATTCAATTGATTTATACAATCCGGCTTTTGGAACTTATCCGGGAGGATGGCAACAATTTCAAGTTTGTTTGTCTGCATTTGCAGGACAGCCCAATGTAGGAATTAAATTTAGAGGACAGACATTAAATGGATATGATTTTGGTATTGATAATGTATTAATTTATGATGCGGTAGATTCAGCAGGAATAACAGCAAGTCAAACCGTTTTGTGTGGAGGTGGCGTAACAACTGTTCAAATAGGGCCAACCAATCAAAACTACTCGTACTTTGTTGCTGACCATAATTTTAACAATATTTCAGGAACGCCAATACCGGGTAATGGAAGTACATTAACCTTTACTACATCACCATTGTTTGTTAATGATACATTACATGTTGGTTTCGTAGATTCTGTCGGTCATGGTTTTTGTTCGAGTTATACCGATTCAACAATAATAATTACAGTATACCCATTAACTTATGCGAATGCCGGACCAGATACAGCTTTTTGTGCAGGTGCTTCATTACAAATGAATGGAAGTGGAGGTCCGTTTTATAATTGGGTACCATCAATAGGTTTAAATAATACCGCAATAGCAAATCCAATAGCAAACCCGAATTCAACAACAACCTATATATTAACAGTTACGAATTTAGGGGGTTGTCCAACGTATGATACTGTGGTTGTAACGGTTAATCCTGTACCTGTGGCAAATGCTGGAGCTGATAAAGTAATTTGTGGATCGACATTAGTTTCAATTGGTGGATCACCAAGTGCTAATGGTGGAACCTTTCCATACACCTATACCTGGACACCAAACACCGGATTAAGTGCAAGTAATGTAGCAAACCCAACAGCAACGCCAGCAGTAGCAACTGCCTATAGTTTAGTGGTTTCAGATTTAAATAACTGTTCTTCAAGTGACGTTGTTATAGTAAGTGTGGATCCGGCATTAACTTATTCATTAACATCCACCAATATAAGTTGTTTTAATGCAAATAATGGATCAGCATCAATTACTGTTAACGGTGGAACCCAACCTTATACTTATCAATGGGGTACAACGCCTATACAAACTACGCCGTCGATTGGATCGCTTTCACCTAACAGCTATACTATTAATGTAAGTGATAATTTAGGTTGCACCATTCAAGACACGGTTACGATTACAAGTCCAACGGCCTTATCTGTTGCAAACAATAGTGTTACTACAACTTGTGGATTATGTAATGGTAAAATTTATTTATTTCCGGCCGGTGGAATTGGGCCATATAGTTATACTTCCAATCCATTTTTAACCATTGTAGGAGATTCTGCAATTGGGGTGTGTAATGGAATTTACGCTATTACGATTATGGATCAAAATGGCTGTTTATCGAACACCTCAACAAATATTACCGGACCGGGTGGTTCAACAGGTTTCTTTGTAAGTGCAGGTAACGACATCAATATGTG
>JAHEYX010000268.1 GCA_023251415.1 Chitinophagales bacterium | reverse complement strand
ATAAAGAAAGTCAAAAATTGCAAATTCGTTTTTGGGGTTTTTCCCGGGCTTAAAAGATTCGAGCCGGTGTCAGTACCCATACTCCAATTGTTATGTTTGCCACTTCCGTTTACGCCTGCAAATGGTTTTTCGTGCAATAAAACTTTAAGACGGTGTTTACGAGCAACACGTTCCATCACATCCATTAATAATTGGTTGTGATCAACCGCAATATTAACTTCTTCAAATACCGGAGCTACCTCAAACTGACAAGGTGCTACTTCATTATGACGTGTTTTTAACGGAATACCCAATTTGAAACATTCTTTTTCAAAATCGGCCATGTAATTCAATACACGTTCAGGAATAGTTCCGAAATAATGATCTTCTAATTGTTGGCCTTTTGCCGGAGCATGACCAAAAACAGTACGGCCGGTCATAACCAAATCCGGACGAGCATTATACATTTCCTCATCAATCACAAAATATTCTTGTTCCCAACCTAAAGTTGCATAAACTTTGGTTGCGGCTTTGTCGAAATAATTAATAACCGGCAAAGCTGCAGTTTCTAAAAAGTGTAATGATTTTAATAATGGAGCTTTATAATCCAAAGCTTCGCCGCTGTATGCCACGAAAATGGTTGGTATGCAAAGCGTTTTGATATTATTTACTTCGATGATAAAAGCAGGAGATGAAGGATCCCATGCAGTATAACCACGAGCTTCAAAAGTAGAACGAATACCTCCGTTCGGGAAAGAAGACGCATCCGGTTCTTGTTGAATTAAGGCATCCCCGTCAAAGGCTTCCACACCTTTACCGTTTCCGGTAGGCTTAAAAAAGGCATCATGCTTTTCTGCAGTTGCACCGGTTAAAGGTTGAAACCAATGGGTGTAATGGGTAACTCCTTTAGTCATTGCCCAAGCTTTCATTCCATTCGCCACTTCATCAGCAATTTTACGATCTAATTTGGTTCCGTTAGCAATGGCACTTTTTACACTTTTGTAAACGTCGCCCGGTAAATGCTGCTGCATCATATTTTCTGTAAAAACATTCTCTGCATAATAAGCAGAAACACGATTTCCTAAATCAGGAGTAACCGGAGTTAACTGATTTATTGATTGAATGGCGTTAAAACGAAGATTTGACATGAAATTTTGATTTAAAAAATAATAAATAGGTATTTTTTCTGCAAACATACAACATTTTTATGCCACTTGTCAAGAAAAAAGGTAAATTTATTTTCAAAACTGTAATTTTTCAAACCAGTTCGTTAAAAAAATGGTGTTTTTTGCATCAGTGCCTGAATTTTTTCGTAATTTTCTTTAACTTCCATCAACTTATTTAATAGCATCTAAAAAAAATAAGGCGAATAATTAAAATCAGGATTAAAAATTCATATTCCGTTGTTACCTTTGCGACAAGATGAACGAAAAGATCATTTTAGATGAGCACTTATTAAAGTTAACGATACATCGTTTGGCCCAACAGCTCATTGAGCAACATGGTAATTTCGAAAATACAGCCATCATCGGAATTCAACCTCGAGGTGTTTATTTCGCCGATCGAATTGTACAAGAGCTACAATCACTTAACGGATCTGATGCGATAACTTACGGTAAACTTGATATTTCATTTTATAGAGACGATGTGCGTCACGACGGAAGTATACGCTCGTATGAATCGGTTATTCCTTTTTCATGCGAAGGTAAAAAGGTGGTTTTATTAGACGATGTACTTTATACCGGAAGAACTATTCGTTCAGCAATGGATGCAATTTTGTCGTATGGTAGACCGGCTAAAGTTGAATTAATGGTATTGATTGACCGTAAGTTTAGCCGCGATTTGCCCATTCAAGCCGATTATATCGGTCAAGCTATCGATTCGGTTGTTTCTCAAAAAGTTAAAGTTAAATGGAAAGCGAATGACCAACAAGACGGAGTTTGGGTGTATTCGAATAAATAAATGTAATTCATGCAGTTAGTTGAAATTCTTAATTAAATAGACCTTACAACATGTTATCAACCAGGCACTTACTTGGGATTAAACAGATCAACGCCGCTGATATCGACTTGATTTTCAGACAAGCAGATCATTTTAAAGAAGTCTTAAATCGCCCAATTAAAAAAGTGCCTTCCTTACGCGATGTTACTATCGTTAACCTCTTTTTCGAAAACAGTACCCGTACCCGAATTTCCTTTGAATTAGCCGAAAAACGTTTAAACGCCGACGTACTAAACTTCACTTCTTCCTCATCTTCAGTGAGTAAGGGTGAAACATTGATTGATACGGTTAATAATATCTTAGCCATGAAAGTGGACATGGTGGTGATGCGTCACCCAAGTCCGGGAGCTGCCGTTTTTCTCAATAAAAACATTCCGGCCAGTATTATTAATGCCGGCGATGGAACGCATGAACATCCAACCCAAGCTTTATTGGATGCCTATTCAATTCGTGAGAAATTGGGGAGTGTTGCCGGTAAGAAAATCTTGATTCTGGGTGATATCATGCATTCGCGTGTGGCACTTAGTAATATTTACTGTTTACAAAAGCTGGGCGCCGAAGTAAAATTGTGCTGTCCGCCTACTTTAATGCCCAAACACATAGAAAGTTTAGGGGTAGAAGTTGAATTTGATGTAAAAAAAGCACTTGAATGGTGCGATGTTGCCAATGTGTTGCGAATTCAATTGGAACGCCAAAACATTCAATATTTCCCTTCTTTACGAGAATATGCCTTGTATTATGGACTTAACAAAGAACTGCTTCAATCCATTGGAAAAGAAATAGTTATTATGCATCCGGGGCCGATAAACCGAGGAGTAGAAATCAATTCCGACGTAGCCGACGGACCGCATTCCATCATTTTAGATCAGGTGGAGAACGGGGTTGCCATACGCATGGCCGTTCTTTACTTGATTCACCAAGCCCGAATCGGAGTAAAAAGTACAATTTAAGGATGGAAATGCCAATTGCCAATCGCCTGGTGGTATTATTAGGCAGTAATTCAGGAGATCGACTGCAACTTTTATCCAATGCTCAACAATTGCTTACCGAAAAAGTAGGAAGTTTAATCGGGGAGTCGGCTGTTTATGAAACGGCCGCTTGGGGCAAAACCGACCAAAACCATTTCCTTAATAAAGTATTAATTTTAAATACTTTAATCGAACCTGATTCATGTTTAAATCTAATCTTAGCCATTGAATTGGAACTGGGTCGTCAACGAAAAGCCAAATGGGCTGAACGAACAATAGATATCGACATTTTATTTTACAATGTGGAAAGGTTAGAAAAAGAAAACTTAACAATTCCGCATCCGTTTATACATTTGAGGAAATTTACGCTGGCACCTTTAGCGGAAATCATTCCTGAGTTTATTCATCCTGTTTTAAATAAAACTATGCAGGAATTGTATCAAGAATGTACTGACCCTTTAGAAGTTAGCGTCTTTTCGAACTTGTAAAACCACAGACTTGCAATACAAATACATCACTGTCGAAGGAAATATTGGAGCCGGTAAAACATCCTTGGCCAAACGTTTAGCACAAGCTTATAATTCTAAATTAGTGCTTGAGCAATTTGCTGATAACCCATTCATTTCCAAGTTTTACGAAGAACCGGAGAAATTTGCTTTTCCATTTGAATTGTTCTTTGTGGCCGAACGATTTAAGCAGTTGAGTGATATGACTGCCCAGGCCGATTTCTTTTACAATGGAGTAATTACTGATTATTTGTTTGTGAAATCCTTGCTCTTTTCGAAAGTTAACTTAAGCGAAGACGAGTATAATTTGTACCTCCGTATTTTTGATATCATTTACAAGAGTTTACCGGTTCCGGATTTAATCATTTACCTGCATTCGTCGATACCGCGTTTGCAAAAGAACATCCAACAAAGGGGCAGAACCTATGAGCAAAAAATACCCGACGAATATTTAGAAAACATTCAACAACAATACTTTAACTATTTTCGTCAAAAGAAAGACTTGAGAATATTAATCTTGGATGTAAGCAATGCTGATTTTCTGTCAAATGAAATTCATTATCAGGAAATCCTAGATCAATTAGAAATGGAAATTCCTTTCGGTTTAAAATATGTAACCATTGGAGGGTAGTTGCCCGAGCCGGTAAATTGTATTCCAGCTAATTCGTTTTTACCGTTTAATTTAATGGGACCTTGGTTTTAAATACAGGAATATACGAAGAGGCTAATAGGATATAAGTATTTGATTTTTATTTAAAACTTACTTAACATAATATTAATTATAAGACCAAATATAAATTTATTAGCAACAGGGCGGTCCGGTTAATCCTTGTCATATCCATTCTGTTATGCTTCGATTATCGGTTCAATATTCAATAACCACATAATTAGATTTGAACAACTATTTCAAAAATTGCAAGCACTATTTTTAAAATCAAATTTGAAATTGGGGAAATCTATAAATCCAAAATTTGGTTTGACTAAAAACTAAACTGATATGTTTTAAACGCATTTAAAGTTTCTAAAAGTTGGTCCCGGAAAACTTATCTTTTTTGGCGGTTAAAATTTACGATTTGTTCATAATTACAGTTGGCTGTTGCTGAAATTTGTGGTATGTTCGCACAAATTTTTTCTTGTGAAAGTTTCGAACGAATTTAAGG
>JAHEYX010000267.1 GCA_023251415.1 Chitinophagales bacterium | reverse complement strand
TGCCGTATTATTTACTGCTGCATTGCTAGCAGCGGTAAAAATTAAATTAGCATTAGCATGTGTTTGTAAAACATAATTATTGCTATTGGGCGCCTTCAACCATGCTTTTAATAAAGTAATGGTATCTAATGCCAGGTATTTATTTTCATCTTTTAATTTAACTACAATTTGCGGTGTAGCACTTACGATATCTCCATCCAGAATATGTTGATCATCAAAAGTCACATCCAATATAGGATTGACATAATCTTTAGAAATAATGAAATTCAATTTACCAATATTATTAAAGTGCATTTGCTCATTCTTATGGGTACTGCCATAAGGATTGGCTTCAATCAACAAGGCATTCAATCCGGCATAGTTCAAGGTGTTCAAATGAAAATATGTAATTATGGTATCTTGCTTTGGTAACTTCCTAAACTTATAAGTAAAGATATCTCGCGTATTGTTGTTTTTAACAACTGTATAAGTCATATATAAAGTATCAAAATCAAATTGGCTTACATTTCGAACTGCCAATTTCAATTTTAATAAATCACCACGCTGCATCGAATCACTTTCAAAACTGAAATAACTGTGCTTATCTAAGGCTACTTCAGGGAATGGACTGTAATTAATGCGCCAATATTTTAATTGAGATGGAGAACGATTGATGGTATCTTTGGTTGTCATGCGCATTTTTAAATACGGATAGGTTGCTGCATTAACAAACGACAAGGCAATATCCGCTTGTGCTAAAGTAGCATTGGTATATAAAACCGTTTCAACACCGGAAGCATCAACACCAATTAAATCGATTCGTGTAGAATCGGTAGAAGGAGTTTCGAGTGAAGTATAACGCCAATGCATGCTTGACCAAGAAACTGCAGGTCCTATAGGAGGTGTGGTGATAGATCCTTTATACCAATGTCCACTAAAATAAAAGGTAGTATCAATTAATCCTCCAACTGTAGGAGCTTGAATTTCATTAACCGGAAAACCGTATCCACCTTTTCTTCCAAAGTAAACATAGGTTCTGGAGTTGGTCATGGTATCCAAGACATTTGTACCAAGTGTGTTATGAATAGCAGTACGTAAACTTGGATCAAAACCGGCCGGATTATATAAGTAGATGCTATACATTAATACATAATCACCGTTAGGAACATAATTGGTTAAGAAATTAGTTAAGTAGGCTTGTTGTTGACTGGTTGATGTAGCTGTATTGGTTGGGAAAGTAGCATTAAAGCTGCCCGGTCCGAGGTAACCATTTGTCAAGTATTGAAAGATAGGTAAAGTATTCAAGCCGCTGCAATTGTAATCACCGGGTTGAATATTGGGTGCATTGCTTATTAAAGGTGCACCTGTAGAAGAATCTAAAACCACGATATTAAATCCACCGGTTAATGAAGCCGGACCATATACAGATCCATAAGGTATACAAGATCCTCCGTTGTTCATTTTTTGGTAATCGAGGTATGGAGCAACTTGATCGCTGGTTCCGGAACCAAAATCTTTAATTTTAATAGCACGAACATTATCAGCGTATTTAAAATGATAATTTCCGGAATCTAAAACTAAAGTACTCAATACATCCTTTTTAAATTCATAGTAATGCGACTGATCCCAACCATCAGAAGAATTTTTGATGTAAGTAAAAGAGGTATTGTGCCATAAATAGTTGTGGTTGCCATACAAGGTATCTACTGCTACACGCCAATAATAAACAGTACTGTCTTTCCAAGTTATGGCAGGGCGGCTCCAAGTAACTACACCTCCATTTTGAATCAATGTACTTTTAACGAGCAGCGGGCTGTTAAAGTGCTCGGTAGTATCTATTTGAAAGAGGTAGTGACGTGCCGGTGCGAATGGATCAACGGTACTTGCTTTTAAAGCAAATGCGGTAGTATCATGTACGATGGCAAATTGATAAGGATAAATGGGTAAAATATCTAACGAAGAAATAGTAAACTCTAAACATGCGGAGTTGTTACTTTCACAAATTTCATCTGCTTCATTTTTAGTATCAACCACTACGCAAATTCGGTTTGCACCTAAGGAATGGTCTGGTTCTATATTTACGGTCAAATCAAAATCAGAACGATAAGCCGGAGCAGCAACACGATAGGTTTGCAATATGGTTGCTACAGTACCGGCACTCAAATCCGGATTTGGAAAGTAACGCATTACGGTAATATTAATGGAATCGTGAGCCGCTTTACCGATATTCATTACCGCAAAATGAACATTAAAGGTACTGCCTTGTTCAAACGTAATGGTTCGTGGATTCAATGTAATTAAAGTTGAATCGATAATGTAATCCGGTTTGGCATGCGGATTAATGCGAATTGCAGGATCACCATTTAAAGTCATTTGCTCTGCACTTACTATTAAATCGATTGCAGTATTGGTATTTGGATTTTGCATTAAGGAATCTCTCGTGATTCGCAAGCACTCTCCTAAGGTATTTCCATAATGCAGTTGACATAAGTTTTGGTACAAGGTATTGGTAAAATAGTTTAAGCCACTTGATATACCTAAATCCGTAGTCGATAAATAGCCAATGGCACCAATATTATAACTGCCGGAGGTAGAATCCGGAATAACGAAACGTTCACTTAATCCACGAGAATTATTGGGGTCTTGAGCAGGATCTTGAAACAAATCGCCGGTGAAACAACCATTCGAAATTAAAAGCGGGTATTTGCCATAATTTTTATACGAACCCGGATTATCAATCGCAAATTCTAAGGTAGAGTATGCTGAATGCCCAAAGAAATTGATTAATGAAACTCCGGAATTGATAAATGAATCCAATTGTGCTGAAGCTGATAATTGTATTGGTAAGGAGCTGCTCTTTTTGAAGATAGAAACATGTGCACCAAATGAAGTATCTTCAATTATAACTTTCATTGGATTCGGTAATGGGTTGTTATATAATGAATTAAGGTATCCATCAAACAAATATTGTTGACCGGCATCTACCCCACCCGTTAAATGCAGCACTTGTTTCATCCATGCTTTATTTGGAATATTTTGTTCGCCACTCAAGCAACTTTCGCGTTGTTGACGTTCATATTCAATAACCTTATCCAAATATATTTTCACTTCTTTTCCACTAAATGCAGAAAGACGGCTAATTGCAATGCGGGAATATTTGGAATTATCATAGGCGGTAAGCAAGGCATCAGCACCCGGTACTCCAAACGTAGGTATTTTGCCCAATTGATAGCGTGATGGCGAAACCCGCATGGTATTATACGTCTGGCCTTTACCAATTAGAAAAAAGTAATAAGGTTTAGGTTTACTAAAATGCAAATCAACAAAATGAGCAAAGTTTCGAATAGCTAAAGGGTGTTTAACTATACCATAAGCAAATTGATCATACAGTTGATTGATATCTACTACCAAAGTATCATAAGAACCACCACTGATGTCATTGCGATAAGCTGCATATTCTTGTACATAATCATGTCCATCCGGCGATTGATGCAAAGCAGGATGAGAGATAATCATGTAATTGCCTTGATGAGCAGCCAAATTATAATTTACAAAATGTATGGGTGTTAAATTAACTACAGTATTTATGCTGTTTTCGTTGGTAACAAACACTTGGCGTGTAGGAGAAGAAACAACTGCCGGAGGTAATAAAAAGCTAAATGAGCCTTGACCGGTATAAGTAGCCAGACTGCGCGTTGAGTTCGTTAAATCATACAAAACCACATTACTGCTTTGTGCGTTAAATTGATTGAGTACGATATGCTTGCTGCTGAATCCGGATATGGTATTACTTACTTCAAATTTAGTTTCATTGGTATTACTAAAATTATATTGATGCGGATAGCGCAAACTTATTGCACTAACGCCATTATAGCCATTGCCCGGCGAAGTAACAGTAAAATTAAAATTAGTAATTCCTTGCGATAAAGTCGATACCGGAACAACCGAGCTATTAAACTTATTGACTTTAACATCATTGAAGACCACTGTTCCTTGCGGAAAATTATAGGAACCATTAATATCCACCGCAATATTATTTGACCCAACGTAAATACCTGACGTAATAACATTTGCTGTACATTTCAAAGATGGTATATTGGTAAATAAATCAGGAGTAGATAAACCGTAGGAGATATTATTATGAAAAAACAATCCAAAATAACCTTCCCCTTCATCAAAGGTAGAAGGGAATACATTTTCACCACTGCCATAGCTTACATACCAACCACCGGTATTACTGGAATGGCCTTCATACAAAGAAGTGTACCAGCAGTAGGGTTCAATTGTTTGAGAACTGCTCGGGTTTGCTGCTAAGCTCACCCGTAAATGTGCGCCAGGTATTGCAGCGAGGTAATAAATGGCTGTATCATTAAAAGCGCTGTAATACGGATTTAATTGTTCGTTAGAAGGATGCAGGTAGAGCAAACTATCTAACCACCCGTCATTTTTTTGCGCATAAAATTCAATAAAATCATTTGAAGTGAAAGCTCCATTGGTAGTTATAAATAATGGAACTTCTTGTCCACGACCATAAACTACAAAATTAATTCCATTGGTATTTTGCAAACCTACACTTTGTAATGCTGCATAGTTGATACGATAAATGCCGTCTTTAACAACTTTGATTTTGTAATAC
>JAHEYX010000016.1 GCA_023251415.1 Chitinophagales bacterium | reverse complement strand
AAAACAGGCTATTCTGCTTAAAAATTGCCATTTTAGTTCAATTTTAACTCAATTTTAGACAAATCGTTGACTTTGCTAAAAACATCGATTTAATGCCTATTTAATGGCAATTTAGGGGTAAAATACAAGCGTTAAAACAACGTATAAATGATCTTAAAATAGCTGAAATGTAAAAATTGCCATAATTTATCTAAAAATGGCTTATCCTGACCCTAATCCTGACCTTTATCCTGACCATGACTTTGACTTAAAACCGTAATTCTATCCTGACCCTATAATTTAACCCAATATGTCATCTATCCTGACCCTAATCCTGACCATTTTTTTCGAGTAAAACAACTCTAATATTCCCAGCAATTAATTCACGTTCAATTTGGTCAATATCTCTCCAACAATCAACACCGACTGTATATTTATACCAACCCGCAAAATCCTCAATACCATCATCAAAAACCCCCTCGGAATAAACCTCATACTCAAATCCATCTATAAATTCAGAAATGTCAGGAATTCTATAGTTATTTTTCATACTCAAAGATATTGAATTATTATGAATTTTATATTTACAAGGCCGCCAAAGGCACTATTTTAGATACTGTCTGTTAAATTTTGTAAAATCAGTAAAAGCAACTGATTATCATTAGCATATTTCATGATGTCAGAATGTTGTAGGATTTTACCATCAAAAGCTAAATCTCTATCATAATAGAATCTAACCTCCGGAATATCATTGTCCGTATTAAAATAAAGACTCCATCCGTCTTGGCCACATTCTTGAAATGCTATAGGCTCCAAAATTTCTTTATTAAATGTTATCGTCATACAGTTTTGTTTAAGGTGGCTAAAATTCCGCTAAAAGTGACTTGATCAGATGCACTTTGAGCAGCTACAGCAATTATAAGGTATTGGTCAACTGTCCAATCAACTGCGAGAGTTGCTGGAGACGTTGCGCTACTTATTAAATCGTCATTTGAACTAGTTATATGTAGCATTTCAGTGGCTAACCCGGTACCATTTAGTACTTTCACAAACAAACGTCTTGAAAATTGCCATAATTTTGAAGCCGTTTGGTAGTCGAATTTATTAATCTCTAAAGCTCCGCTTAATGAAGGAGATGAATTGATATATAATCGGCTAAAACCAATAGCATTAGAGGTTACTTTGCGAAAACGATAAATAATTTCAATAATATCACCAACACCAACAGTTCCACTAGCTATTTTTTTATAATAAGCTATTGTGTTAGATGTTGTGCCTGTAAGTGTTACATCAGTTGTATTACATGCTATTATTACAACATTTGAAGGACCAGTTGCGCCTGTAGCACCAGTTGGACCGGTAGGGCCTGTTGCTCCTGTAGCACCAGTTGGACCAGTGGGGCCGGTAGGGCCTGTTGCTCCTGTAGCACCAGTTGGACCTGTAGGACCTGTTGCTCCTGTAGCACCAGTTGGACCTGTAGGACCGCGTAAGTCTGTAGTTGCATAAGTACTGCCGTCTGTAAAAAATATGGTTAATATTCCATTTGATTCATTATATTCTACATGATCGATAGAATTAATAGTACTAATGCTTTCAATTAATTCTTGAATATCTTTTAAGTCTTGGCTATCCAAAATACGTCCATCTCTGTCAGGAAATGAATAATCTCGTTGTTCAGTATTATTAAATGAAAATTTGTATTTCAATTGTTCCATATGTTAATCTATAATTGTGAATCAATTTGATTCAGTACATGTTGTATAATAATATAGTTATACTCACTCGTTGGTTGCTTTCCACTCATGAATAATTTAAATGCATAAGCCTCAGAACACTTCAATTTGAGCCTGAATTTTGTTTGATTTAGTGAGAGCACTTTATTATGTAGAAATACACATAGATCACTTGCACAAAAAAGTACCAACTTTTGCTCGCCGGAAGTATATAATTGATGTGCTAATTGAACATTATACCAAACAGATTGGTACAATTCAATTAATTCAACCCGATTCAACTTTAAAATAATATTACGTGACATTATCAGAATAGAGTTGGATTATTAATAGACTTCGGTTTCTGCTTTTCACGATTTTCTACCCAATACAAGGTTTCTCTAACCTTGGTTAATCTCATTGTGAGCTCTCGTTTATAGGTAATCTGATCCACTTCAATCAAATAATTATTGACTGCTGGTATAATGTGCTTCAAAATCATATCTTCTTTGAGAAAAAATTCATAACATACACATCGGATAATAAAATCCTTTCGGAATTTATTCTCCTTCAGGAGTGTTGAAATTACCTCCCTAATTAATCGGTTTCTAAACTCTATGTTTTCAGAATTTTTCAATTAAACAGTAGTTAAATAGTGTATTGTAACGTTCTTAAATTGGCTCACAAGCTTGGGTAATTCTTTGTAGCTATATTCGTTAAGTGGCTTATGTAAATAACTAAATTTAACCATCCATTTATCAAGTGATTCGTAGTCAATATTGCTTGTCCCCTTAATATACCAACGAATAGTATGGCACTGCGCTAAAATCTTCTTGCGCATCTTATCTGCTTTCTGTTTATCAGAAGCCGGAAGGATACGATTAAAGTAATCTATTAAACTAGCAGCTTCATGGAATAACATTGTAGTACTGCTTGTGGTTCTACCATCTGTATATTGACTTATTATATCGTGATAAGTAGCCTCATCTAATCCAAGTTTTCTACGCGCAATTTGAATCGCAGTGATTTGAGCTTTATTTATTGGAGCTTTTGACATAAATATTTAATTGTATTATAATTAGCGCTTAATATCCTTTCTCTGCAATATTGAATGGTTTTTCATGCAAAAGCAGGAATCCTGATTAACCAATCTTTATTAATATGTGAAATATCAAATTTTTTAATTTTGATAACCCAAGTACTATCAAGTTGTTTTATCATTCTTTTTCTTGGTGTTCTACCATTTTTGTCCTTAAGTATTAATATTAGATATAAAGGGGACATTCCTGTTCTATTTTTAATATCAATTACAATACCGCTCCATGCAGAAGCATATGTACTTTTGACAAATTTGCAACTCATTGCATCTACATTATATGTTACTATTGGTAGTTTCATTACATAGATAAAATTTATCGTTTAGTCAACTTGTTTGATTGATTCAATTGCGCAAACATTAAGGTAATGACAATAACACGGAATAGGTCTATCTCTTGTAATTTCAATATCCTCATCACATGGACTTCCATATAATCCTTCCGGTACAGTTTCAATTATTGGTTTCCTGTTATCACAAAAAGTTATTTTAACAAGGTAATGGTGATGTGGTTGTTCGAAGAGGAAACAAATAAATCCTACAATAAGTAAGCATAAGATGCAGTGAAATTTCATTGGAATTATTTTTTAAGAATTAAAGGTGAAACAAATAGAACATTCTTATTATTACGTCGACGCTCCATCACAGCGCCTCCATTACTATTATTGACTAATGAAGTATTTCCTTCAATAGTTGCAAATGTTTTGCCATCAATATCATTCAGATATATACCTACATGGTCAAACTTATTGTCACCATTCCAGTCAAAAAAGACAATGTCACCAGTCTGAGGTTTCATTGTTATCTCATTAGTTTTTCTAAAATGAGCTACAGCAGTATCACAACCGGCAAATCCCTTAAGAAATCCAATATTGCCAAGTGAAAGGCCTGCTTTACTATAAACATAGCTAACAAAAATGCCGCACCATGCAACTCCATTGTATCCGAACCATTCGCCGTATTTTGTTTTATTCGATCCGGGAGGTGTTTCATAATATCCAATTTCCAAACGACCTGTTTTAATAATAGTTGCCCTGTTTAATACTTCTTTTGAAGGACCTGTTGTTGATGTTAGATTATTCATTGTTCAAGTTTTTATAAAGTTTATAAATGTATCTTCTGCAACTTCTGCGTTGTTTAAAGGTTTTAACAATATTCATATTAATTGATACGTGATAATTATTCACAGAATTTCTATGAATGTTTGACATTATCCCGTTATCATCGAGATGTTTTTGAATTTTCCTAAAAGAGCTGCCGGCTGGTATATTATTCATGTTGATTACTTTGAACATCAGCTAAATCGATACAGATTAATATGATGTATGTTATATAAATGATAAAAAGCATCGTCCTAGTTGTTTAATTTGTCCCATTCATCATTCCAATACTCTTGTTTCAAATAGGTGTCCGGATCAGCTTTTGTTCGCCAACTTACCCGAAGCAGGTATGAATCATACTTTTTGATACCGTTAATTGCTTTAATTTGGTCAAGTTTTGATAGCTTATTCCAGATTGCTTCAGCACGTACCCGGCGTACTTTCTTTTTATATGCGTCCATAAACATTTGAAATGTTACAGGATAATCAACTTCTACTACAATTACTGTAGTGCTAGCGAACGCGTTGTTGATGTCCACCATCAGTGGCGGCATTGTAAATTTCATCTTGGCAATACCCTGTTGATTTAGTTCGGCATTGCTCATGTCTATTATAGATAGTATTCCTTCGGCAGTGTAGATAGCTTCTACATGTCCTTTGAAATTCGGTGAGGTCAGTTGGAATTTACGCATTGCAATTATTTGTTTTCTATTGTAGCTACTAGTCTATCGCGTTCACCTTTTGCGTTTAAATGCCAAATACGAACCTTTTTTCTATCGCCATTTCGAGATAATTCATAAAAATCTTCAACTGATCCTGTGCTTTTTTTCGGATGCTTTTTTATGTCATTTCGCCATATTCTTTCAAAAGTGTCTAAATCCTCGGCTAAATATTTAGCGTTGCTAATGCTGCTACAGCATAATAGCTCGTACATATTGCTACGTCTTGTTGTATAGGTTACTACTATTGGCATGGGTATTTATTATTGGTTAAGTAAATTTCCATTAATCAATTGTTTATTGAATTGGCCACCTTCTACATTTCTCATTTGATAATGTTGTAATAACTCTGCTTTACTAAGTTTGCTGCTGTCTTGGTATTTCAACTCCTCTTCAACGTATAACTTACTTTTGATAAAGTAAGCGTTAGCAAAAACGTCTTGTAATTGCTTTCTCGATTTGTTTTTTGTTTTAGGTTTTTTTTTACTAGCTATCTGTAGCTTGCTAACTCTACGCCATTCTTTTCCCATATGTCGACGGAAATATTCATAACTACATTCAATAGTTATGTACTCTTCATAGGTATAATAAGCTACTAATTGTTTAATAGCTTTACCAAGGTTATGATCATATAGCCTTTTACAAATCCGATCATTATTCCTATCTCCTAAAAACACTAAGTTAAGCCTTGAGAATAACCAAAGTTCTAATACCGATGTATAGGTAAAAGTATAGTTGTTCTTATCGAGATTATTTAACTGCTCAGCAGTAATGTTGTGTTTCGCAACAATTCTGTCCAATGCGTTTTGAGCAGCAGCTTTCTCCCCATCAGAGCCCGCACGATTTATTAGTTCGTGTATTTTTGCCAGTTTGTTGCTTATTTGTTGGTTCATATCGTTATTCTTTAAATTGTGGGGTAATACGGCTTACCCCAATGCCTCTTGCGTACCGCTAAATAGTCATTTACTATACCTTGTTGACCTTGCCACCAAACCGCCTTCGAAGCTAGAATCTAACCAAGCCCCCCAGCTTTAATTAATTCGTTTGGTGATTTAGGGGGTTTTGCATTTTTTAACTCTTCGAAAAACCCCTCAAAAATATTTGAACCCTATTGAGTATCGGTTTACTTGCCATCCGACAGGCGATCGGTTTTATCGTTTTATCTGAAAGGGCTCGGAAAACCATATCGTAACAAGACTGCCCTTTGTTCCCCATCCGGGAATCGAACCCGGATTGACTAAACCAATGAGCCTACTACCGTTGTATGAATGGGGAAGCCAGTTTAACCATAAAAAACCAACTCTTACACATTGGCAATGTCCAGTACTATGCTTTTTAATGAACCATTTTCATCTTTTTTCCAAAAGCGTATGTAGGTTTTGCTGCTGTTTGTTTCAATTGATTTTTTGAGTAACTCCATCGCCTCTATCCATAAAGAATGCTTTATTTGCAATTTAAATAGGCTTAAAATGCGCTTAGTATCAAGTTTTCCTTTAGTGGTTTTAAACGCTAGATTTATCAATTCAGCAATTTCACTGTCAATGCCGTTTCCCGTTTTTTCTTTTAAATATTGATTAATCTTTTCTTGTGCAACATTGATCAAGTCACTAAATTCAATTCTTTCGGCTATAGCAACTTCAATTTTCAGTGATTTATCAAACGTTTGGATAAGCATATTGCCTTTACTGCCCTCTTTAACTTTGTTATCCGCGTACATTGCTTCACGAATGGCTTCAATATCCTTCATTGCATCATTCTTTAGTTTTAAGAGCAATGCTGCTAGTTTTTCTGCCGTTTTAATGTGTTGTCTAACTACCTTATCCTTTTTCTTGTCTAAAGCAGGTACGAGCGATATAGGTACATCATGCCCGTCGTGGCGTCTCATCGTTTTTTCCATTGTTATTTGTTGTTTTAAATGTTTATGTTTCTTTTATATAATTGCTCTTCGATAATGGATAGTATAATGCTCTTATTGATCCATATATCATTTCCTCTAGCAAACTCATGTAATTGATTCCACTCAATTAATTCAGATCGCTTTTCAAGAAGTTGATCGGTTGTAATCAGGTTATATATTGCTATCACTACCGGTTAATTTTATTTGTTCTGCTTGGTTATTCAAGCTTACAAGCTCTGCTTCATAATCGCGCAGATCATTTTTGAATAAATGCCAATCTTTACTACCTGATTTATGGGCATGGCGTCTTTGCCATTCTTTTATTTCAGATATTTTTGAAGCGACTTGCGATTTTCTTGTTTCGATTTGCAGTAATTTTTCTTTAGTACTCATGATTTTGATTTTTATGATTAAAATTTGTGTTGATTTCTCTTAACCGATCGTAGCACCATTTAGCCTCCTTTAATAAACCGTCAGCCTCTATAAGCAATCTTCTATGTTCATTTGGTTCGCTAAACTTTGCTTCCATTTTACGCATACTTGCTTGTTGTTTGCATGCATATGCATATCTAATTAACCAAGGCTTTGTGCCTACAATAAATACTGGTGTATTAGCTGACATAGGATAAGTTATTTCGCTGACGTATCTTATTAGTATGGCTTACCACTAGCGTATATCCCTCTTCAAGCCTTTTGCGATTACAGTCTTTGTATAGCAAATCCAAGTTATTTGCTAATAAATAGCGTTCTCGAACGGATTTTGATGTTCCTTTCAAATGGTGTTTGTTGTTAATAAGCCATTCACTATCACGATTGTTCCAAAGATTAATCCACCATGACCAAAAGAAAGTTTGAGAACTCATAAATTGCATACCCCATTGATCATTTCGACACATGAGTTTTAAAAAATTCATCCCGGTATCATGTTTTAACCAAAAGAGCTCTTCTGAAGTAAAACCGGTTAAAGCCAGTATCTTTTCAGTTTGCTTGGCATTTTCTTGACGATTATGAATAATAATAGAGTTCATGAATACAATTAGTTTTGAAAATTCACATCACCTATATGCATACCTCCAAGTAGTTCAACTGTAATTGGGTCTCCGTTGGCTACTTTTTTAGCGTTTATAATCGAATTACGTAACGACCCATAGTTTTTGGCACAATGTTTCATAATGTAATTTAATGTGGCTTGATCGGCAATTTTCGCATCGTTTAACGAGAGTATTTCATTAACAGCTTGATGAGATGGTTCATACATGCGTTGCCAGTAGCAAATTCGGCGTTTTAACTCAGGAAAACCAATCTTCCCCTTGGCAGCCATTTTATCAATATAATGCTTCATGTCCTCGGTACCGGCAAGTACGATTCCGCAAGAGCCTTCTAATTCGTCATAGATCAATTGAATCAGCTTCATATTTGCGTCGTTCAATTTTCCCCCGTCATCTAAAATTAATAACGGTTCATCTTGGCCGCGTAACTGTTCGATTATTGCGTCTAGTTGGGAGATAAGCGAGCCTTCAACATCAATTCCTATTGCTTGTTGAATGGATCGTAAAAAGTGTTTCTTTCCCATTAGGAGATTGCAAAGCACATAATAGCTTTGTGGGTTTTTGTCGGTGTATAATTTTAATGCAGCAGTTTTACCGGCACCGGAAAACCCGGCGATAGCGATAAACAGTGCATTGCGTTGGGCATCTCCACAAATGGATTTAACTGTGTTTGAATTCGCAGTGTTAGCCATTCTCCAGCTAGTACTATTAATGCCCAGTTTAGCAGCCAGTTTATTCCACATTCTATCACTTATTAATTCCAATTTTGAATTAATAATATTATAAACGGTTGGTGCTGTAACACCTAACTGACCGGCTAATCTGGCTTGTGACAATCCCTGACTTAATTTGTCATTGATTTTGGCTTGAATTTGATTGATAATTTCGATGTGCATATATGGTTTATTTAAGGGTTGATTATTCCATTTCTCCACCTTCCGGATCTTGAGATCGATATAAATCGCCTCCGGTAGTAGTTTGCTTAGGTTTAGGGTATCTGCTAGCTAAATTCCACTCCAACTTAAGAGCAGCTTCAGCGTCATTCATTGCATTTTTAAACATGCGACCTTTTGTAATTCCGCCTTGCATAACGCTATTGGCTTCAACAAGTGCATAGTTTTCATTCAGTTCCTCGTCAGCAATGCGTTCTTGTTCGCGTTGTACTAATCTGTACTTGTCTAAATTCTTGCGATCGCCTTCTTTATAATCGACAAATGCTTCAGGTATAAGTGTTTTTTTGTCGGCATAGGCTACAAACTTATCGTGCTGATCGTATATAGCTATCATCTCAGGGTTTTCGCGATCAAACTTTACGTAAAACTTATCATGCAAATGGTTGTGGAAGAAGTCTGCAATTTCGGAGGCGGTCCCTGATCCGGGAGCAACATAGCGTATACGGTCTCCATTAAATTCTATAACCAGACCTTCAAATGTATAAGTATAGGTAAGTTTACGTGCATTATTTCCATATCCGCGCATTCTCCATTGCCAAAACAAGCTTACCTGCAAATCAAATGTTAATTCTATTTTATTGGCGTATTCGATAGCATAAGCGGCATTAGGCATTGGTCGGTTACTGTCAGGTGCTAACTCTGCCCCGGCACTTGCATTCCATAATGCAATAGACTCCTCTATACTGATAAGTAAATTCTCTTTATTTGGGAATGATTTGTAATTTGCTTTTATAAAGTCAGGATTAGTATGCGTATCAATTTTACGAGCAGTAATATTCCCACCGGAGTGGTTATCATAGTATTTTAAAATAGCCCGGTTATAATGGGCATAAAATGGCTCAATTTTCTTTGATCGGGCATTACCTACCTCTGTTTGTATGTTGTATTTGGCAATTCTATTCAAAAACTCTTTTGTTGTGGCATTTACAATACCACTGCCATTGTCGGTTAAAATTTGGTGCGGTAAGCGCCCACTGGAGGTAGCTGCCATTTTGAAAGCTCGGTAAACACCATCGCTACCTTCAGTTTCTGAAATGGCTAATCCGATAACTTTCCAAGAGTAAGCATCTAGCACTGTAAACTGATATAAACGGCCCATTTTGCCGTTATCGTAATAGAATAACTCAGTTGGGGTTCCGTCCGCTATCCATAATGCATCCGGATGAGATGCCGGAGTACGATTGATGACCATTTTAATTTTATCATGAACATACTTTTTACCATAGCGATTTTTCGCCACGGTATTCATTACTGTAGGCATTTCAAGAATTTGCCTTATCCTCCTTTCCGTAATAAGTGGCCAATTGTTTTCGCGTGCAATACTCCAATATTGCAATGTGATTTGGCTAGGGGTAAACTTACGTGGATCAGAATAAAGTGAAATCAAGGTAGCTAACTGTACATCTCCAACTTTAGCCGCATTGTTATTACTATGTTTTTTTGAAACAAGTCTTTCAATTCCATTTTTAATAAAATCATTAGCCTTAACATTGAGATAATGCGTATTTGAGATGCTTACAACCGTAATTGCTGAAGAAATTTGCTTTAGGCATCCAACCAATAAATCAGATTTGTTTCCATAGCCATATTGTCGAGCGTCCTTGGCACCTCTTACCGATGAAATCAATCGATACCACGCTGCTAAGAATGCGTATTGGTATCCCTTGGATTCACCAAAAGACTTCTGTAAATCGGTTAATTCATTTATATTAATCAACTTGCGTGCTGCTTCTACTAATGTTGACTGTAGTAACTGATTTTCTTTTGTTTCTGCTTTAGCTTGCTGTTGTTTGAAGTATTCAAGTGCAGAAATACCACCGCAATAAGTTTGATTAAATAGCAACTGTTTGTCCAAGGGGATCGTGTCAAAAGCAATAAGGCGCTCCTTTTTATTGTCCGGATTCTCGATATTAGCGTAAGCCTTTGATTTGCCGGACCGGTTGAATGACATTACCTTCCACATATATACTTCACTTATGAAGGCAGGGGCCAGCAGTGAAGAAGGGATATACAATATGCCGTTGATTATTTTCAAGCGATATTATTTTTGCGGTTGAATTTTTTGAGTGCATTGCGGCTCTTGTTCAATTCAGATATTGCATCCTCAATAATTTTATTGAACCGTTTACCATCCTTGACTTTAGACACGAGTGCATGTGAATATCCCGTAGCCTCAGCGATGATTGTTACATCACCTTTTCTCCATTGCGATTTTGTAGTTCGATTATTTTTCATTTCTTTGTACCTGATAACTGGTACAAACATACGATACTTAAATACACAATTGCAATATTATGTTGCAATTATTTATCAACATTGCAAATGTTTATTTTAAACACAATAGGGAAAAGAATAGCGGCTGCACGTAAAGAGCTTGGCAAAAGCCAAGAGGGCTTTGCAGAACTATTAGGAATAAGTCGTAGTGTTTTATCTCAAATCGAAATCGATAGAACACCTCCACCAACAGATATTTTAGTAAAAGTTGCTACATTATGTAGCAAGGATTTAAATTGGCTTATTTTAGGTGTTGAACAAGGTTCTAATCAAATTATTTTAGAAGCTAGTGTTAATGAGGGAAAACATGATACAATGATAGTTAGAGTAGTTGATGAGTATGCGTATGCAGGATATACTAATGGATTTAAAGATAAGGAATTTATTGATCATTTACCAGTACGGGAAACACGGAAACGCAGTGGCGGAAATTATTTATACTTTATCGCTGCTGGTGATAGTATGGAATATGAAGGTCGTAATTGTATCTGTAGTGGAGATGAATTATTAACCAAAGAATTACCAAAGTCTTTTTGGAAGTACAAAATACATATTCCTAAAATATTTGTAATTGTTCATAAAGATGGGATTCTATGCAAACAAATAATAGCTCATGATGTAGATAATGGTATAATAACATGCCATCCCTTCAATCCAAAAGAAAAAGACTTCAATTTACACCTAAAGGATGTTTCTCAGTTGTGGTATCTAGTCGAAATTGTAAGATCGATACATTAATTTTTTCTATTTAATCCTTAACACAACATAACTTATGAATACATTTGTCAATTATTTCAATGATAAAACAATTCCAGAAAAGTATCGAATTAACAGACTAAAAGGTTTAGTTTTTTTAATAGTTATTGTACTGATAACTATTATCTACAGTTTATCACAATTATTTAAATCGGACGCTGATATAGAAGCTGAGATTAAAGATTATGCATATGATTATTCTCAAATAGTATGTAAAACAAAATTGATTTCACCAAGTAGCGCTACATTCCCCTATGAAGCAGTTAGTATTGTTAAATTAAAAGATAGCTTGTATTTGGTATCTTCATATGTTGATTCTCAAAACGAATTTAACGCCACAGTTCGAAATAATTATACTTGTAAGATTAAATATGTTGGAGGTGATTATGAACAAACTGCTAGTTGGTATATGGTTGATTTCGTAACCTATTGAATCCGATTTACAAAATCCGTATTAATATTTGGGTTGACAGTAGCAATAACTTCAGAAGCTGAACCGGTTGGATCAGTCGGATTTAGGATGTCATAGAGTGATGTAGCAGGTTGGTTAGTGCTTGCCATAACACGTACTTCGGTTTCAAATGTAATTATATCATCCTTTAAAATCTGATTATCTGAATCAAATTCAACTCCTGAATCTTTGAATTTAGTGTAAAAGCCAGGCGATTGTAAAGAGGTAAGTTTCCCTTTAACTTTCTCTACTAAAACAATGTTTTTTAAACCTTCTGACTGTTTGGCTGCATTACCACCGGCATGAGTAAAATAGGTGTCTGCAACTTTATCATACGCAATATGAATTCTAATCTGTAATGTTCCGGATTTTACACCTAATACCTGTCTTTCCCACTCAACATCAGGCACAAACTCAACGAATAAAGCCGGCCTTGGAAAAGGATGCTCTTCATCATAGTTCTTAATTTGATCGGCAAACAAATCGATCCATTTGATACCAAGAGCCGGTATAGCTCCATTGATTGCTCTAATTATATCTTGATATAGTTGAGTATACATATTGCCTTTATTTTTGTGAAAAACAGGATTTTAATTCGCGTGTGATTATGTAAATTGCTCGTTTGTTGAAAAAAGCTGATTCTCCTATAAACTGTCTTTGAGGTATGGTAGTATTCATTTTACGTTGATGCTGCTTGACTACTTCCTCCGCCACATTTTTATTTCTGCGTTTTAGTTTACGCCGGGTTGCTATACTATAGCTATTGCTGTAATGAACCCCCTTGCGTTTATGTTGTCTAACGGTAACAGTCTTATTAATTACGCCTCCTTCATTGTGAATTTGTGCATAAGGCACATCGGTACCAACGATTGCATATAAATAGCCACAACGTAATAATCGTATACTCCTCTTTAAACGACCTGTCAAAACTAGCGTTTTACGACCCTTGCCACGTTTTTTTTTATCCTTTCGTGGTTTCCAACGCTCGAAATACCCATTAATGAATCCACTGCGTATAAAAGCCTGTTTGCTAAAATTTACATACTCATTACCAATTAATATTGGCAAATCGAATTTAAGTTTATCCCAATTAGCTACTGTTTTTTGTATGACTTTATTTTTTGACATGCTTTAATTCTGATTCAACAAATTTTTTTACCTCGGTTGCAGCAGACTTATCCTTATTTATAAGCTCGTAATAAGGATGGCCTTCAGGATATACTTGACCTGTTATGCCAACATTTTGCGCGAAAAAAGGAGATAAGGAGGGGATTATGCGCTTAGTTAGGTCTGTAACATTACCTTTTCTCAATGCTATAATATCGCACCGGCAACGCCACCCAATTGGCGGATAATGGGATAACCAAAAGACATCATCTATTGGCAATGTAATGCCATCAAGAGACTGGTGTTCAGGACGTACTCTGTCGTCGCCAATAGTTTGAAAGCGCAATAGCGGCAATGTAGCCTTAGTATTTTGAAAGTCAAGCCAACGCCCGGCCATTTGAGATGAGGCAATTGCATGATTATATTCAGCATTCAACCAATTCACGTTGTACAGGTGATGAACATCAAGTGCCTTTTGTTTATAATCTGACCATTCGCGAATGGAACCATCTTCTGTAGTTACTAGACTGTGCAGCGTTTGTAACTGAGAATAGGTTTTAGCACCGCTAAACCAAAATGTATTAGCTTGCATAGTGCTTAACAAGTGCTGTTCTGGAGTACCCCATTCAACTGTGCTTAAAGATTGGCCGAACCCGGTAAATTCGGATTTCATTAGCAGGTTAGCTGTAAATTGAAATAGGGCTGCATCTATATTAACAATACTGCCTTCAAATACACCTTTTGCTAGCCGTTCAAAATCCTTATCGATTTGTTTAGCTGTCATTCGTGATTGTGTTGATTATATAGTTGATTAACATCTGCAATCAGCTTCAATAAGCTTTCGCTACTTGCCTTCTGTGTAACTTGTTGATTAGAATTAGTTGAAGCCTGGTTGTTTTTTGTTTTAACAATTGGCACTCCATATTTATCAATAAAATATTGGTAATTTTCCATTTCAAAGTTGGAAATCAACATGGTATCTACCTGAACATCAAGTTGTGTAAATTCTTTATCCAGGTCAAATACAAATTCACAATTTTGAAATGGATAGCCAAGTTCAATTAGTCGAGGAATAAGTTCGTAATTAATAAGCATAGTTAATCGTTGGCGGTCTGAATCGGCATATTCCTCGCTTACTCGCTCATGTACTTCAGCTTGTGATCGGCTGCTGCCATTATCGGATGTCATAGTTTGGCCAACAACTAGCTTTGACATTTCACTATTAGCTCGTTCAATAAATTGATTATACACTTCGAAGGCATCGCCACGAGTTGTTTCGGCGAAAGTAATTTTATCGCCCGCCTGAGTCACGGCGAAGGCAGCCGATTCCATATTTTTAAGCCAATTGGCCATTTGGTCGATATCCTTTTGCAATCGACTTGCTACTTCACCTATCCGGATGGGCATACCGAATAGCTCGACAAAATGTCCCCAAGCGGCTACTACTTCCTTCTTGTAAATTGCCCAAGGAGATGCTTCATTAAGATAACCGAAGCCATTGCGATCACCAATCTCGATTAGAAACTTCATTAAATTCTTATCGTCCCGATAGTTGATTTTACGATTGGATACAATATCAACCCAAATTTCGCCGGTTATTGGAAGGATATATTGTTGAGGACAGCTTAACGTTTGGTAAATTTCACCATTATTACCCGGCACTAATTCTATGACAGTAGGTCCCCAAGCTTCAGCTTCCATTTCCTGTTTTAAAAAGCCATAGAACCAAGGCCGTTGAAGCAATGCAGTTTTTTCGGTAGCTTCTTTACGAGTTTTGATGTCAACAATCTTATACCTTGTCTTTAGAATCTTATTGTTTCGGCTCGTGATTAAGCTTCGTAAGTGCGCATCGAGTGTTACATCTCGATAAGTGCGCATTAGTAAGGTTCGATTTGGCTGTATGAAGTGTTCTGCCAATTGAAGTCCTGCCCGCCAAGTGTCGATTGATTGCTTAATACGATGCTGCTGCAATATAATTATTTGCTCGATCAATGCAGAATAGTCTTTTAAAAGACCATGTTGTGGGTTTTGTTTAGATTTAGCTGCTTGGCTGAAAAAAGGGAAATTTAGTTTCATTTTAGGTTGGTTTAAAGCTATTTTTAAAAATACTCGATTTTTTGCGATTTAAGGCGTTTTTTAAAGACCTGTCTTATAAGGGGCGCTTTTTGTAGTTTAAATTCAAAATTTAAGAGCTTTAACGGTATTTTAATGGGGTTAGTAAGTTGTTAATACCCTGAATTTTTACAAGTATGCCCAAATCGGCTATTTTGAAGTTCCTCTGCCGGTGATCCAACTTGTTTAATCGGAAATGCAGGATTTGATATTCCACGAGCAACATCCTTCAGCCATTCGACCGCAATGTCTCTGCGATTTATCCGGCTTTCAGATATTTTATTCGGTGCAACAGCAGCATATAAGTGCCAAATCATAAGATCGCAGATGTACATTACCAACAGTGGATTGCGGCCTGAACTGTTGTAACTACTGCCTGAATCGAATATTAAATCGCAATCAAACCGATTACGGAGATAACCTTTTGCCTGTTCAATAGCTGTTAATTCAGCGGTATCGACAGAATTACTATCGGAAATAATATTGAGAATGTCCTGATAGATTACGGTATTGAGATCTTGTTGTGTAATGAATATCATAAATATTTGATTTAGTAGCCTCTTGATTGTCGAACTCCCATCCTTCTGTGATTTGTTGAACTTCGCGAAAATGAGTTAAGTAAAAAAATTGCACCTTCACAGGCGTCAGGTCCGTCATCATGTATTCCATTTGTAAATGAAAATCCAATAGTCTGGTCAATAAGCTCTTTCATATCCCTACTGCCTTTTTCAGCTTCATTATACCAAACAAATCCTCTCTCCCAAAGTGGACTAATATTTTCTATTCGGGATTTCTTTTCCGGTTTAGATCGATAATCACCGCGAATATTAACTTGATAATTACGAGTAGGTTGCAAACCTTCTGCCGTAAATTCATCTAATAACATTTCTTGCATAAATATCGCCTCCATCCATATTTGACATTCTACCTCCTGTGTTCCGTCTAATGGTTTAAATATCTCATATTGGTCATAAATCCATTTTACGGCAACGCCAATAGAGCATTGTCGTGTAAATGCTTTAATAATATCGTAATACTGTTTGTGTTTCCCCATTATTACAATGGCTTTAAAGTCGTTGTTTGATCCTGCCTTCCATGATGGATCAAAATAAGCCACCAAATGTTCATATTCAACTAATGGTCTTGAAGGTCTCCAATTTATCCATTCTGGTTTAAAAATTTTACCTGTTGGTATAAAACGGTGAAAATACTCCTGCCATGCAATACGAGACGTCATTTCAGAGAACCTTCTATTAAGTTCAGCAATAGTGTAATAATTCCATGCCGGTATATCTATTTCCGGATCTAACGGTAATGTATCAGATGGCAACCTTGTGTGTTTGTTGTATGCAGCATAAATTTTAGAATGCCAAATGATCTCATTTTTAGGCGTCCCTTCGTCTACATCTCCAACAATGTTGGCAAGAACAGATTTAGGATGTATCCTATTACCTACCATTACTTTGCGTGCTCCTTTCAAACTTAATGCCCCTAACAAAGCGCCTCGAATCCATTTAACAACTTTATCTACACGATCTTCATTTTCGACTAATTCATCATCGTCAATATCATCAATCACTAAGTAATTTGGTCTCTTGTCACGATTTCGTATACCTCTTGGTGATTGTTTGCGACCAAGTGCAATAAATTCAATGCCATCAGAAGTAGTAAATTGCCCTTCTGTCCATGAACCTTGTCTCATTTGCTCACCAAAATCGGCTTTGAAAATTTCATTAAATTGAAGTTCCGCCTGTATGTCACCTAGTAATGAGCAGGCATCACTTTCACTTTTGCCTACTAATACCATCCCACTTAGAAGGTTATTAACTTTTAAGTATAAAGGAACTATCACATCAGCATGAACAGATTTGGCATGTCCACGTGGCCATTCAAGCACTGCAAAAATATTCGCGTCATTTTTTATAGTCTCACCGGCTTCATTATGAAAATCTGCATTACCGGCCTCAGCATAATGCGGGAAATAATATTGCGAAAATTGGCTGTAGTTCTTTTTCAACCTATCAATACGCTTAGATTTATCCCTTTTGGTTTCATGAATAGCAGTTCGTGTGGTAGCATTGGTTATAGAAGCTGCATGATAGTTCCATGACCTTATTGCTTCTTCATCAACTTTAACTTTACTTTTAGCCATGATTAATTTGATAGTTTAATTGCACTTGTGTTAAGAAAATCAGTCACTAATGGAATAAGTTCTTTTGCTTTTTCAAGGTCAACTTCTTTTATAAAGTCTGTAAATGCAATCATAACTTGCACGTATTGCGGTAACATGACATCTTTTTGAAGTGCTTGAATTGTTTTAACCAATTTCATTCGCGCATCTGCCAGCTTACTATCGGCATATCGTTGACCTTCCGCCTTTAATTTTATAGACTGATCTATTTCTAGTAATTCGGCATACAAGCCTTGCACAACACGTTGAGATGTGACTTGCATAGCTGCCTTTTGTTCATGCCAACCATTCTTATCTGCCCATTCACTCATAGTTTTCTCCGTTACATGGACAAATGCTGCAATTTCTTTTTGAGTGAATTGACTGTTGAAGAACAATTGTTGTGCAAGGCTCTTTTTCGCCTTGTTAGATACTTTTTCGCTGTTTTTAGCCATATAAATGAATTGATTTGTAGCGCCTGCGC
Organism: Chitinophagales bacterium; assembly: GCA_023251415.1. Taxonomy (GTDB): domain Bacteria; phylum Bacteroidota; class Bacteroidia; order Chitinophagales; family CAIODY01; genus JAHEYX01. Next base: position 575 of record JAHEYX010000016.1, on the reverse strand, counting down.
TACAAATTTGAATTTAAAATTGGCTGTAAATTCGATTTAAATTAATCATTGGTTATATTACTGGTAATCATTGGAATGCTTTATGGTAATGGTTTCCAACGTACTTGCATAGCTTTTAAAAAGCATCACTTTTGTAGAACAATTACAGAGCAATGGCGAAGAAACACCCCTTTATTATGGTCGATGAAAGTGAAAACATCTATGGTTTTCACGTTAACGTTGCAGGCATCGACATTGATAAAGCTTTTAAGAACAATCCAATAGGGTTTTATGCGCATACGCGCAGTGATGAAGCTAGTGAGTTTGATGACGGCTTGCCAAAAGTTAAATGGTCTGATGTTGTTAAATTAAATGGTTCGATGAAAGGCAGTTGTGAGTTTGATCAGAATGATGCACTTGCAACTAAGCTTGAAAGTAAGGTTGAAGGCGGTTTTATTAATTGCGTTTCTGTGACATTAAAACCATTATCAGTAGCAGAGCGCTACAATAAGACTACTGACAGTACAGAAATATGGGTTGAAGAGAGTATTCTTTTAGAATGTTCGCTCGCGGATATCCCTGGCAATTTTAACGCG
>JAHEYX010000266.1 GCA_023251415.1 Chitinophagales bacterium | reverse complement strand
TCATATTGTTCCCATTAAAGTAGTCTGAAAGCTCCCAAGTTTTGCCGGCATTGGTTGTACGCAAAAACACTCCGTTATCTCCTAACACAAAGCCCATATCCGCCGTAACAAATAACACATCATTAAATCGCCAATCCTTATTGAACAAACTGTTTCCGTTGCGCAATGATTGCCAAGAACTGCCGCCATCAACTGTTTTAAGAATAGATCCGGCTTTACCCACCACATACCCTACTGTTTCACTGGTAAAATTTAATCCTTTAAAAAAATCACCTTTGGCGCCCGTAATTTGCCAGGTTTTACCACCGTCAACTGTTTTATATACAGCTCCATAACCGCATACATAGCCCGTTGTGGCTGTCACCATTTGAACATCCTGTAATAAATGTTTAAAAACTTGGGGATGCCAAACACCACTATCTTGTGGAGTGGTGCGTTGCAATATGCCGGCACCATAACTTTCGCCTCCAACCGCTATGCCCAAAGTATCGTTGGTCCATTGTACCGCATACAACTCTTCCCAGCCAAATGTTTGAAAAACACCGGGCACTGAATCATGCGCCGGCATGTTTAGAATTTTTCCGGTATGTCCTACGCAAGTAATAATGTGATTGCTTTTACTACTCAATCCGTTCAAAATCCAAGGGCTAACACTATCTTTTAACGACCATGTAAGTCCTCCGTCATAAGTATGTAACATCAACCCATTTGCATATTTATCGCCACCACAAATAAAACCGGTATCTGCATTCACAAAACAAATATCACAGAGGTTTTGTAAGGTAGGCGGATCGATAAACTCCGGCAAAAAAGAGTTGGAGCGCTTTGTACAGGCACTAAATGCTATACTAAACGTAACGATGCCTATTAAAAACCAATGGCTGGAGTGCAGCCACTTGTAAGGTGTATTTTTCATGTGTAGTTTAGTTGGTCTAATCCCTTTAACAGGATTGAACAAACGTTCTCAATTTCTGAAGTTGTTATGATCAATGGCGGTGAAATTCGCAAACAATTATCGGCAAACAAAAACCAATCAGTTAAAACACCTGCTTCAATGCAATAGTTCATCACTTTCCGCATTGCAGCAAAGTCGGCTAAATCAATCGCCATTAAAAAGCCAAAACTACGGAAAGCTTTTATTTGTTTATGTTGCAATCGTGCTTTAAACAATGCTTCCTTTTTAGCGATGTCGGCTAAATCAATTTCGGATACCAGCGTTTTTAGTCCGGCCAATGCTGCCGCACAACTCAGTGGATGTCCGCCAAATGTAGTAATATGGCCTAATACGGGTTGGTAACTGAGTTGCTGCAGTAGTTCTTTATCCGCTATAAAAGCAGCCAAAGGAAGTCCTGCACCAAAGGCTTTACCGAGTAGCAAAACATCCGGAACTACTCCAAAATGCTCAAATGAAAAGAGTTTTCCGCTTCGTCCCATGCCGGTTTGAATTTCATCTAAAATTAATAAAGCACCGGTTTCAGTACAACGCTCCCGTAGCTTTTGAAAAAAAACGGCATCAATACACTGCACGCCGGCTTCTACTTTCACCGTTTCAACAAATACAGCTGCCGTTGCGGTAGTGATATGTGCCAATGCTTCTATTTGATTAAACGGAATATGTTTTACATCCGGTAATAACGGGCGAAAAGCTTGCTTAAAATATTCGGAGCCATTTAAGCTTAATGCCCCTTGAGTGCTGCCATGATAGGCCTTTTCAAAAGCAATAAATTCGGAGCGACCACTCAGTCGTTTAGCTAGTTTCATGGCTCCTTCTGTGGCTTCTGAACCGGAATTGGTAAAGTAAACCGCATTCAACTTATCCGGCAATAAGCTGCAAACCATTTGCGCTAATTGTACTTGTGGTTGTTGTATGTGCTCGCCGTAAACCATCGTATGCAAATACAAGTCGGTTTGCTGATGTATGGCGGCACGCACGTTTGGATGACCATGACCCAAATTACCTACACTAATTCCGGAAATTAAATCAAGGTAGGCTTTGTTGTTGGTATCATAAATATAACAAGCTTCGGCTCGTTGCACTTCTAGTTGCAAAGGCAAATCGCTGGTGGGGGCTACATGTTGAAAAAAGAGCTCCTTGATAGTCATCCCATTTATTTTTTAAGTATTCCCTGTTCTATAACTTTCTTCTGCATTTCTTCTGCCCATTTTAAAGTTGCCGGACAACGGTGCAAGTTATCGGTATAAACATGCGTGTATTCCAACACATCTTTTTTCTTTAAATGCGGGAAGCCGCTGCAATCTTTAGGTCGAACTTCATAGATGCTGCAAAAATTAGTTTTCAGATCCAAAAATTGACACGGTTGATTGATGTTTACAATATCGCCATTGTCGGCATCTACAGTCAACCATTTTTCTTTAAAAGCTGCCGGTGTCATTTTCAGGTGAGCCGAAATACGTTTAATATCAGCAGGAAGAAAAGTTGGAGTCATTGTTTTACAACAATTGGCACAGGTTAAACAATCAATGTTTGTCCAAACTTCTTTATCGGTTTCACGGGCCATTGCATCCATTCCGGCCGGGTTTTTACGTTGCAAGCGCTTTAAAAACGAGGTTAAAGATTTGCGTTTGCGATAGGCCCGACTTTTAAATGATTTTAAATTCATGTGGTTTTAATTTTTGAATGGTTGAAGATATTAGAGTTTACAGAATTAATACAATTTTAACTTGAAGAATTTATTCGTTGGGGTTAATGTATAAAGCCAATATAACCGTTGTATTCAACTGTTTAATCCTACAAATTCAGCTGAAAGAAAAAATGCTTGTGGTTTGGAATTTGTAAAAAATGCACAAAATGCCCTTTCCCTGCTTACTTTTGCACCCTAAAAATTAATTACATGCATTTCGATAAGCAACAAACCGGCAACGAACAATTAGTGCTCCTTTATAAAGAACTGTTATTGCCGCGCATGATTGAAGAAAAAATGTTACTGTTACTGCGTCAAGGTCGTGTCAGTAAATGGTTTAGCGGTATTGGTCAAGAAGCTATTGCCGTTGGTACTGTTGCAGCTTTAGAAGCCGATGAATACATTATGCCTATGCATCGTAATTTGGGGATTTTTACCGGTCGAAACATGCCCCTAGCTCAACTCTTTATGCAATTGCAAGGCAAGAAAAATGGGTTTAGTAAAGGCCGTGAACGTAGTTTTCATTTTGGAAGCAACCCGCATCATATCTGTGGAATGATTTCGCACTTGGGTCCACAATTGGCTATTGCCGATGGTATAGCCTTGGCACATCAGCTTCGTAAAGAAAATAAAGTGTCGGTTGCATTTACCGGCGATGGTGGTACCAGCGAAGGCGATTTTCATGAAGCACTTAATGTTGCTGCAGTTTGGGGCTTACCGGTTATTTTTATTATTGAAAATAACGGATACGGTTTGTCAACACCTACCAACGAACAATTTGTATGTGAGCACTTAGCCGATCGTGCTAAAGGATATGGGATGAAAGGAATTACCATTGAAGGTAACAATGTACTTGAGGTCTATCATACCATGCAAGAAGCCCGCCGTTACTGCATCGAACAACAAAAGCCCATTTTGATTGAATGCATGACGTTCCGAATGCGCGGTCACGAAGAAGCCAGTGGTGTTAAATATGTTCCTAAGGAATTGATTGAACAATGGGCTAAATTAGATCCATTGATGAACTATGAACAATACTTGCTCGATCAACAACTGCTTACGCCGTCAGCCATTGAAGCTTTACGGGCCGAAAACAAGCACCGCATCGAAGCCGCATTAGAGGAGTGTTTTGCTGCATCAGAGCCGGTTGCTGATACGGACGAAGAATTGAATGATATTTATGCCCCTTCAACCTTACCAAGCTACCCGATTGCTGCTGCCGGTGCCGGCAAAGAACTGCGTTTGGTGGATGCCATAAGCGAAGGTTTAAAACAAAGTATGGAACAACATTCCAACTTGGTTATCATGGGTCAGGACGTTGCCGAATACGGTGGTGTTTTTAAAATTACCGAAGGTTTTGTCGAACAATTTGGAAAAGCCCGCGTGCGCAATACCCCTTTGTGTGAATCTGCAATTGTAGGTACGGCATTAGGTTTAAGTATTAAAGGATATAAAAGTGTTGTTGAAATGCAGTTTGCCGATTTTGTAACCTGTGGATTCAATCAGATCATAAACAACTTAGCAAAGATTCATTACCGTTGGGGACAAAATGCCGATGTGGTAGTTCGAATGCCTACCGGAGCCGGGGTTGGTGCCGGACCCTTCCATTCACAAAGTAATGAAGCATGGTTTGTACATACACCCGGATTAAAAGTAGTTTACCCTGCTACACCCGAAGACGCAAAAGGATTATTAATCGCTGCTATCAATGACCCTAATCCGGTGTTGTTTTTTGAACACAAAGCCTTGTACCGCAGTGTAAATGGAAACGTTCCGGAAGGGTATTATGCAACCGAAATCGGTAAAGCTAAAGTAGTGAAAGCAGGTGCCGAATGTACCATTATTACCTATGGTGCCGGAGTACATTGGGCTTTGGATTATACAGCTAAAAACAATATCGATGCTTATATCCTCGATTTACGCACTTTACTACCCCTGGATTACGAAGCTATTGAAGCTGCTGTTAAACATACCGGTAAAGTTTTGGTATTGCATGAA
>JAHEYX010000265.1 GCA_023251415.1 Chitinophagales bacterium | reverse complement strand
CAATGGGATATTATTGTTTCTAATCCACCATATATTCCACAAAGTAGTTATGAGCAATTAGAACCTGTAGTTAAACGTTACGAACCGGCCATGGCTTTGCGTGTACCGGATACAGCGCCTTTATGCTTTTATCAGGCTATCATTTCCTATGCTACTGCCCATTTGAAAACTGGCGGCGCTTTGTATTTTGAAATCAATCAAGATTTAGGAGAAGCTACCTTAGCCCTTTTTAATGACTTACCCTTTACCGCACAGTTGACCAAAGATTACAGCGGTAATTATCGCTTTATTTGTGCACAGAAAATTTAAGGACGCTTGGGTGTTGCCGGTGCTGCAGAAGGAGCAGGTGCAGCTACTGTAGCTTTCTTACTGTGAATTTTTGGAATCAATATACCTATACTTGCTATTCCCTCTAAGGTATATAATGATTGACTGGCTTTACCTTCATAAATGCTCTAAATAGATAAAGTTGTTAAAGGTTAAACGTACAGTAGCTTCTAAACCAAGATTAAAACCACCCATTTGAAAATGCGGTTTATTGGCATGACCAAGTATCGTGTTCTCCACATGCGGATACACAAATCCCCCACCCGCTTTAACGATACCATCAACAGCAAAATTACCTTTCGATAAAGGCTTAACCGTGTATTTACGTCCTGCCATTAACAAATAAAAATTAGCCCCGTTGTTCAATTGGTATTTCAATACTTGGTCGGAATTAGCTAAAGTAGTATCAACCTGACGTCCATTAACCTTACCTTTTAAGTGCAATTGTTGATCCGGACTGGCTACAAACTTGGTATGATCAAAATTCATTTCAAACAAATACTTATCGTTTTTAATGAACCCCAGTCTGATATTGTATTGCGGAATAGTTAGTGCATAATCCCAAAAATGCAGACACTCCTTTTTATCTTGCCCATGTACTGCTAAAAATTTATAATCGGAATTTAAGTTGGGTTGGTCAACATGAATGTTCACCGGTAAAAAATAATAATCGCGGTTATAACCCCAGGAAAAGTAATATTGTTTTGAATTTGGCGTTTGAGCAAATACGCTCGTGAAAAGTGTTGCTAAGGAGCAGGTAATCAGAATAAATTTTTTCATAGCTTGGTGTAAATTGAAGACGCAAATAAAGCAATCAAATGCTTACTTTTGACAAAATATAAATCAGATGTTTCGTAACCTATTTTTATTATTTTTAGCGCTTTTCGTTGTTGAAGCCTTCGCACAAACTGCTGACACCCGCTATTTTATAGCCTTTACCGATAAAAACAATACGCCTTTTGCGGTTAGCAACCCCGCTCAATTCTTAAGTCCGCGTGCCATAAGCCGTCGAATCGATCAAGGTATAGCTATTACAACAACTGATTTACCGGTTAATCCGGCTTATGTCGACAGTTTGATCAGTAAAGGGGCAACCATACATGGAGTTAGCAAATGGTTAAACGGAGTAGTGGTGAATGTTAGTTCAGCAGCACAATTAGCTGCAATTGCTGCCTTGCCTTTTGTGAAATCAAACACCTTAGTTAAAGCGCGCCTTCATGGTAAGTCTCTTTCTCATAAATTCGAATACAGCACCGTGCCGGCTGAAATTCCCTCACAAGAAACTTTATATGGTGCTTCCTATACCCAAATCAATATGTTAAATGGTTTGTTTTTGCATGAAGCCGGGTATAAAGGCGGTTCAAAACTAATTGCCGTTTTAGATGTAGGCTTTAGCAATGTTGACAGCAATAACCTATTAGCAAATACGCTGGCCAATCATCACATCTTATATACCGCTGATATTGTCGATAACCAAACTAGTGTTTATGAAGATCCGCAGCATGGTGCAATGGTTTTATCAACTATGGCTGCTAATAATCCCTACAAATACATTGGTACCGCACCAGAAGCCGATTATATTTTATTACGCAGTGAAGATGAGCATTCAGAAACATTGGTAGAAGAATATTATTGGGCTATTGCTGCCGAAAAAGCCGATTCATTTGGAGCCGATTTAATCAACTCTTCTTTAGGGTATAATGAATTTGATAATAACTTGGCTAATCATACGTATGCAGACTTAAACGGAACAACTACTCCTGCTGCTATCGCGGCTAACCTGGCACAAGAACGGGGTATTTTAGTAGTTGTAAGTGCAGGAAATGAAGGTGATCATCCTTGGAAACGCATCGGTACTCCGGCAGATGCAATTGGAATAATAACTGTTGGTGCTGTTCAATCCGATCGTAGTCCGGCGGTTTTTACTTCTTACGGCCCCAGTAGTGACGGACGTGTTAAACCCGATTTGGCTTCAATGGGAGCCTTAGCTGCAGTTATTGATAATAATGGATATATTGTTAAAAGCAATGGAACTTCCTTCGCCTCACCTATCTTATGCGGCATGGCTGCTTGTTTGTGGCAAAAACACCCACTGCGTACAGCTGCCGAAGTGCGTAGTGCTTTAATTGCCAGTGCACATTTGTATCATTTCCCTGATAACCGTGAAGGGTACGGCATACCTGATTTTCGAATTGCCGATATCATCCTCAATAATCCGGAGAACCCCTTATTAAATCAAACACACCCACCTGCAATTTTAGGAAATCCATATGGCGAACAAAGTAGTATACTAGCGTATAGTGTTAGTGCCCAAACCGGCAACTATAAAGTGTATTCCGTTACCGGACAACTTTTGTTTGAAAAAGAGTTTAGCACCTCCAAAGAAACGTATACATTAATTTCATTAAGCGATTTAAACTTCCTTTCTACCGGCAATTACATTATTGCTGTTACAATAAATGACAGCTTGCATTACCTTAAATTAATGAAATAGATGAAGCTATCATGCTTTTTACTACGCAGCACATGCATTTTACTTACCACAATAGGGTTGTGGAATGTTGGTGTATTAAATGCGCAAACTATTTCGGTGAAAGCCAGTGTTGTAGATAGCTTGCACCGCCCTTTGTCATTTGTTATCATTGCTAATAAAACTACAGGAAGTGCACAAGTATATATGAATGGAGCCGGTTTACAATTACAAGCACAAGCTACAGATACGTTAGTTTTTTCGGCAAGAGGTTTTGGAATGCGTAAATACGCCGTTAAAGATTCGCTTAAAGGGAAAAACACAGCCTCCTTTAAAGTATACTTATTGCCATTACATCAACAATTGCATGAAGTGCAAATAATTGCAACTAAATCGCCGGATGTGATACGAAAAGAAATAGACCAACTGCACTTAGAAAATCCGAACACGAACAAACATTATGATGCCTTCAACAACCCCATTACCGCCTTGTATGAAGCATTCAATAAAAATGAACGCGCTAAACGTGAAGTAGCCGCTATGGAATACCATGATGCCAAAAAGAAAATATTAAAAGAAACTTGCCGCTTATTAATGACCTACGATGTAATGCGTCTCAACGAAGATCAATTAGAAGCTTTTGTTAATTACCTCGATATTAACGAAGAATTTTTAAAACAAAGTACCAATTACGAATTGGGAGTAGCTATCAAAATGCAATACCTTGTTTTTAAAGCACAAAATAGGTTTTAATGCTACCGCTATAAGGAAATGTAAAAGCACTGTTTTTGATATACGCAATTCAATCGATTTCATTTAGTAACTACTTTGCAGCTTAGAATTTACTGGCCAAACGAGCAATAAAAGTAAAGCGCATAAAGAACGGTACAAAGCGAATTAGAAAAGGAAAGTAAGTCCCAAAACGCAATACGAGTGTGCTCAACAACAATTCGTTGCCTATTTTATTACGCAAAGCAACTTCGTAATGCATTAGAAATTTTTTACTAAAATCGTGTTGCTCGTGTGCTTCGCGAATAGTGCCGGAAGCATATATCCCGCTTTCAATGGCGTTACTGATACCGTCGCCCGACTTTGGGTCAATTAACGAAGCGGCATCCCCTATCAATAAAAAATTATCGCCGCACCAATCGATGCTTCTGGAACCTAATGCCAGTCCGAAACCTTGTAATTCACTTTCCTGTTTAGCATGCAAAAAGCGTTGAGCCAATTGCGGATGTTGGTTAATGGTATGATTCAACGACTCTTTCAAATTTAATTGATACTTCGAGATGTTCTTACTTAACATACCAAAACCCACATTAGCGGTATTGTTTTCAACCGGAAAAATCCACAAATAACCGGGCATGTTTTCTTTGTAGATATGTACTTCTGTTTGATTCGATTCGATACCACTTACATTGGTATAATAAGCACGCACCGCCGCCGAAAAGTTATTCGGATCCATTTTTAACTGAATCAGCTGTTTAGCTAAATAGGATTGTGAACCATCGGCCGCCACAACAATATTTGCGCTGTAATACGTTTCAGTTTGCTTATTGCCGACTATCAACTTATCATTTGCTCGCCTTACTTCATCTACTTTAAAATTCGATTGAAAAGTTAAGCTGCTACAATTTTTCAAGGCATGTTTAAGCAAGAGCGCATCAAAATCGACACGCTTCATGCAATACGATTCGTTTTTCCAATACAGGTTAAACGGACGTTGATTATCGATAAATACACGTGTGGTTGAGATAAAAGATTTACGCTCTACGGTTCTAAGTTCTTCAACCAATTCAGGTGCATATTTGTAAAGCATTTTTATCGATCGCCCACCAATAGCATCGCCACAAA
>JAHEYX010000015.1 GCA_023251415.1 Chitinophagales bacterium | reverse complement strand
AAAAAAAAACATCAAATTGATAAATCATCACATTACTGAAGGTGAATGGCAATCGAAACAAAGCATAGCTTAAACTGTCGGCAAATAGTTTGCGATCAAACTTAAGTTGTATGCGATGGATGTATTTAGGAATAGTTACCGCCAAGGAAAGTAAAACGCCTAAGCCTTCCCCAAGAATACGCCAGAAGAAATTGCCGGAAAAAATAAAGATGCTTCCAATTGCTAATGTTGTCCCAATATGCGTTCTGAAACTCAAATACAAGTACTTTTTACTATCACCCGATAGTTGATTAAGCTTTAGCACAATATTGAAAAAGATATTTCCAAAAACCATCAATGGTAGAAACCAGATGATTGATTTCGGAATTTTAGTAAGTGTAGCGAAATAATTGATGCCAACAAACGTCAGTAAGGTAAATAAGCCGCAGGATATTAGGGTATAAGTAAATAGGGTAGACAGTTGATCGGCTAATTCTTTTTCACCTTTAAAAAAATAGCGCGTAAGGGAGTTGTATAAATCTAAACCAACAAACACTACGCACAGCCCCATAACGCTGTAAAAGGATGAAATTACGCCAATATCTTCCTTTGATAGGTAATGCGTATAAATAGGGATAGAAATAAGCCCTACGGCCTTAATTAATAAACTACTGGTCAGGTAATTTAATGTGTGACGTAAATTTTGTGTTTTATAAATAGTAACTATTGATTTCCACATCGAGCTATAGCTTCAATAACTATTTATTAAAGCCTAAGTGGTCAAAAATAGTGAAAAGGGTTTGTATTCTTTTGTGCTGAATGATAAAACAGCAGCAAAGTGTTCATTGGTGAAGTGCATTTTAATAACAGCAATGGCTTAGGATGTACGTATTAGCAACGAATACAAGCGTTATGGTTTGGATGGAAATGTCCATAAATAAAAAAAGCAAGACCGAAGTCTTGCTTTTTTTAAAGGTTTTTCTGCTTAGCTTATTTGTTAACTTTTGCAGATAATTGTTTGCCGGCTTTAAAGCGAACTACTTTGCGAGCAGCAATTTTGATCGGCTTTCCAGTTTGAGGATTGCGACCATTACGAGCAGCACGTTTAGACACGCTGTAAGTACCAAAACCAACTAAAGTGATTTTGCCACCTTTTTTCAAAGTGTCTTCAGTAGCTTTCATGAAAGAATTCAAAGCTGCTTCAGCTTGAGCTTTTGAGATTTTGGCATCTCCAGCCATTTTAGAGATTAAGTCTCCTTTGTTCATGGTTAATTTTGTTTTTTGGTTAAAGAATGAATTAACAATCCAAAAGTACGCACTCTGTCTGCTTATGCAAGCCCCTAATTGCTTGTAAATGTTGATAACGTTGAGTAAAATTATAATACTATAATATCATAAAATGTAAATGCTTGAAAAATAGCTATATATGTTGTTTTGGCTATGATTAAAAGGACAGTTAATTTTGTTAATTGTGTTGATAAATAGATAGTTACAGCCGATAAAGCCCAAATAAATGGCTTAAACAAACGATTTCAGGGCTTACTGGTAATAAAAAAACGGAAGTGTTTTTTTTGAAACAACTTCCGTTTTTGAATATTTCTTGTAAACCTGCTTTAAATAAGGCTTCTAAGGTTCTTGATTAATTTTGTGTTGCAGCATGATAATAAAGTACACTGCAATTACTCGGCTGAAACACTTGCTGCGCATAGCTTTTAACTTCTTCTGCAGTAATATATTGATAGTGTTCTAAATCGGTATTAATGCGATTAGCATCACCAAATAATAATTCATAATAGGCTAAACTAAAGGCACGTTCACTCAAATCAATATGATTTAATAAGAACTGTGTCTCAATTTTATTTTTTACTTTTTGCAATTCTTCTGTACTGATCACTGTTTGTTGAAGCGCCTGTAACTCAGCCATCACTGCAGCTTCTGCTTGTTCCATCGTAACGCCCGGATGCAATTTTCCTTCTACTTGTATCAAGCCTTTATCAATACTTCCATAATGATAACATTCAATTCCGGAAAACAATTGTTGCTCCTTTACCAAATGTTGATACATTCTGCTGCTTCTTCCTGCCGACAATAAATCGGTGATTAAATCCATTACATAAAAATCAGCACTGCGTCGATCAGTACAATGAAAATTTATATACAATGCATTAGCCGGAACAGGGCGTGTAACTTCTTTTCGGCGTATTTCGGTTTGAACGGGTTCTACCGGTAAATTACGTTGTGGTATTGTTCGTGCAGGAATTTCTCCAAACCATTTCGTAACCATTTCTTTTACTTCGGCTAACTTAACATTGCCTGCAACCACTAAAATTGCATTATTTGGGGCGTAATGCTGATGGAAAAATGATTTTACATCTTCCATTACCGCATCTTCTACATGTTTTAAATTTTTGCCTATTGTAGGCCATTTATACGGATGTTTGGTATAAGCCAATTCGCGTATTAAATGAGAAACATCGCCATACGGTTGATTAATGTAATGTTCTTTAAATTCTTCACAAACTACTTTACGTTGCACTTCTAAGGATTCCGGACTAAAAGCCAAGCTGAGCATTCGATCTGCTTCAAGCCACAATGCTGTTTCAACATTCTCGGTCGGCAATGTTTCATAATAATTGGTGATATCATTCGATGTAAAGGCATTATTCTTACCTCCGGCATTCTCCATGGGTTCATCAAAAGCTGGAATGTTAATTGAACCGCCAAACATCAAATGTTCAAACAAATGCGCAAAACCGGTTCGGCTTTCTTCTTCATCTCGAGCGCCAACATCATACAATACATTAACACAAGCCATCGTAGTTGCAGTATCTTCATGCACCAATACCTTCAAGCCATTAGCTAACTCAAATTTTTCAAAAGTGTACATCGTAAATTGGAAAAGTAGTTTAAATGAATAAAGTGGTAAACACCCAATGGCGTTTATTGTTCAAGGTCAGTACTTAATTTGAAACGGCAAATGCGATTGTTTCCTTTATCGGCTACATAAACCATCTTGTTATAATAGCAAACACCACTCGGTTGATTAAATTGAAAAGGACCATTACCACTACCACCAAAGGAAACAATTACTTGTTTTTTATCGCTGCTGTTAGCCGGTGCATTTACCCCTTCATAACCTTTGCTGTTAAATTGATACAACGAATCACGGGTAGCATCAACTACAAATAAATAACCAAGGGCATCCGGTGATTTATAAATATCGCTGGGTTTTGTAAAACGAAACGACTCATACAAAAAACGACTGGCTTTACTTAAATCGAAACCTAAAAAATTCACGTTTTCAATAAAGGTAATGCCGGCATCCGGGTCATTCGTTTCTTTTATGGAAAGTGCTTTATATTCAGCATTTGCAGCGGTTTGCGTAATGTAAAAATCATTGTTGCCCGTTTCATACGACTGCGGTGGTGCTACTGCCGTGCAAATAGAAGATATTCCTAAAACTGATTTTAAACTACTGTAAACCGGGTTCAATCCATTGGCATAACCGGTATTGGTACCCGAATGATTGAAAATTAAAATAGCGTTATCCGGCAAAGCTACTGATGTTAAACTGTTGGTTGGACCGGTTCTACTCACGTAAATTCTATTGTCCGGTAAAGGGGCAACCCCGGTAAATTGAACTTGTTCATCCGGTGCTCCTCTAAATGCAGAAGTGTTGCGTGTTGCATCGCAAAACGGATGAATCAAAGTATCTAAAAATACTGGACCACTTACTGTGGATGCATTCGCTAATACATATACTGCAGGTAAATTTTCAGGTATCTGATCACCGGTAACATCTTTAGCGATACGTCCGCAAACATATGTTCTTAAGCTGCGGTCCTGAACAATATCCGTTGCGCCATTTATTGCAATCAAACGGTGTTCTTCCCCTTTTTGATCCAAGATGTGAACACCATGATCATCCACAACATAAATCATTTGATCAAATCCTACATAAACATCAACCGGGTTACTAAAGCCTGACCAATAAGGTTGAACCGGCACATAACCAATATTGGATGGATATAAATGCGGATCAATATGTCCTTGCTCAAACACCTCTGCTACTTGCTTGTCCTTTTTTGTTCCGAATAAAAAATCGCAACTGCTGAAGCTAATGGCACTTATGGCTACTAAACTTGCAAGCGCTGTTGTATGAAGGTAATTTGGTTTTGAGAAAATCATGTGTTAGGCTTTTACCAATTTCTTTTTAAGCAAATAAACAATTAATGAAGTGCTAAAGTTAATCCAATGTGATGAATGGTACCGGATAATTTTTTCTGGCTAAACCCATAATCAATGCGTATTCCGCCAAATTTCTTTTTCAATAAAAAGCCAAATCCAAATGAAGGTAAACCACTTTCATCAACTCCCAATTGATAGCCTAAACGACCATACACCAATTTATTCCAACAATATTCCATTCCTGCTGTATAGGTTTCGTTATTGTCGGTTGGGTGATTCAACTGCGCACACAAGGTTAATAAATGTTTGTTCTTTTTGATGACATCCGATGCAAAGCCTAAACGAAATACTGCCGGTACTGCTATCTTCTCAAAATCATGATAAGTGGTATCACCTAATAATGTGCTTTGTAATAATTCGCCTTTAGGAGCTACGGCCGCACCAAAATTAGATACACCAACAGCAAATCGCGTATTACCTTTTCCTACATCGTATTGAAAACCAAAATCGGCTACTACGTTACGTGTATGGATTCCGGCTACATTTTCTTGTATAAACTTTGCGCTAACACCAAAACTAAAATTGTCGGTTAATATGCGAGCCAAACTAATGCCTAAACAAAGATCTGTAAATCGAAAAGTCTGTCCGGTTCCAAATGGCATAAACTCAGTAGTTACAGGCATAGTACCCGAGTTCAAATAAATTAAACTTCCGGCTAAAAAGGTACCTTTATTTAATTGTTTTCCAATACAAAAATAATCCAAGTTAGAAGCGCTGATATAGTTGGTATGATTCACTTGTAAATGAATCTTGGAAGTATCTAAATGGGTGAGTCCGGCCGGATTTAAAAAGGTAGCAGCTAAATCATCCGAAGTAGCACTATTGCTTTCCCCCATACCACAAGAACGGGCATCCGGATTAATTTTTAAAAACTGAAACCCTGTAGTTCCTGTTCGGCTATCACCATAACGAGGCAATAATTGTGCTTGAGCATGAAAGCCAATGACAAGCAATAAAGAGAATAAGCTGAGTACGCGTTTAATCACCGGTTAATTTATATTTATAGTGCAAATAGAAGCATTAATTCTAAATTCTTCAAATAATTGAAGGGTATTTTAGAACGGATATGCAATGGCTAAGTTATACTTTAAATTGGTTTTACGCCAAGCTTTATCCAATACTTTAATTTGGTTACCCAAATATTGTTTACCATAAGGTAACACCGGATTAACAATAGGAATCCCGATGTCCATACGAATCACAAAGTAATCGTAATCGAAACGTATTCCAAACCCTGTAGCAACGGCTATTTGCTTGTAAAAACGATTAAATTCAAATGCTGCTCCCGGACGTAACGTATCTTGCTTTAAAAGCCAAATATTTCCCGCATCAACAAATAATGCGCCTTTAAAATAACTCCACATATTGAAACGATATTCCAGGTTGCCTTCCAACTTTGCATCTCCGGTTTGATTTAAAGTTAATGGATTGGCACTGCTATCTGAATACGATCCGGGACCTAAAGTTCGAACACGCCAACCCCTGAGCCCATTCGGTCCACCTGAATAAAATTGCTTGGCATAAGGCAATACTTTTGAATATCCATAAGGTACACCGGCACCTACTTCTAAACGGCTCACCAAATAATGCTTGCGACTAAAATAGAGGGTGTACTTGTTTTCTAAATCGAGCTTCGCATATTGTGAATAATCAATTTGAAAAATCCGAAATGCCTGATCGGCTGTTTTAGCAAGTTTGTTTTTTAGTAAATTAATCCCATGTAAGGTGTTACCTGCAAGATCAATATTGGCTTTTAAATAAAAGTAATTTTTATACGCGATAGCATCTTTAAGTGAAGTATAATTGTAGCTGTAAGTTAATCCGGGGATAAACTTATTTTGAAAGCTACTTTTTAATAACGGGTTATTATTTAATAATTGAATAAAATCTTCACTTGGCTGATAATATTGCGTAAAGTTTAATGTCAATGGATTTAAGGAATGATGCTTTTGTGCAGACTCATTCCAGTCATAACCAAATGCAAAATTGGTTTGATATTGCGTATAATAATTCAAGCGTTTTAAGTAATTATAACTAACGCTGATTTTGGTTTTTGGGGCTTGATTTTTTGAAATGTTTTTGATGCGAATCGGCAGTATAAATTGCGGAAAAACTTCAGTGGCTTGCAAGCCGGCATCCAATGTGCGCAACTGATTATTGGCATTTTCAAACGGCGATTCTAAAGCTCCTTTGAGTACTATAGAAAGTAAATCAGCTCGATGAAATAAATTTTTTATTTCGTAACCGATATTGCCACCACCTCCCACAAAGTCGCTGGTGGTGCTTGCTTCCAGTTCATAAGTGTAACCTTGCCGATCTTTAGGAGTCAGATAAATAAACCCGTCTAATTGGTTGGGACCGGTTTTTTGGAATTGAAATTTTACACTGCTGTAAATGCGCAATCCGGCTAATCGATTAATTGTTTTTTGATGGTTTTCCAGTGAATACAATTTATTCGGTTCAATAAACAACTTATCCGTTAAAGCCCGCGGTAACACAGCTGATTTTCGATATACAAAAATATAATGTTGAATATGCTGCGAATCGCGTAAACTATACAATTGTACGGAATCTTTTTTGCTGTAATTCGGAAATACGTACACCTGATTAACCGTATACTGCATGTGATAGCCATTATCCGGATTTTTTACATGCACATACAAACGTATCGGCTGTTTATTCTCTGCAAAAAGGTTGAGGAATTGTACTGATTTTTTATTGTAAGTATAAGCGGTATCGGCAACAAAATACACGTATTCTTGGCTGAAATCATAATACCCTTTATTGCGCAATAAGATTTCAATTCGTTCGCGCTCTTCTTTAATCTGCACATCATCATAAGGCAAACCAATTTTCAAATTAGAAAGGGAGCTATACTCATTCAGTATCTGTTGTATGCTGTCGTTTTCGGCTTTCCATTGAATTTCATTGACTACATAAAGGGTTTTAGGAATTACGGTATAGGTTACGTTTACGCGTTTAAATGACCTCCGCTCAATTTTATACTGCACTTGAGCATCATAGTACCCTTTATTAAATAAATAGCCACGCATGCGCATCGCTGAATGTTTTACCATAATCGAATCATATAAACTATACGGTTCGCCAATCTTATTTTGTACCCACCATTTGAAATTTGTTGTTCGACCACCGGCAAACCAATCAAAAATGACCAATCGTGGTCGGATGTAAAAATTCAACGGTACAGCATGGTGTAAAAAGCCTAGAATCTCTTTATTTTCGGTAGGTTTAGCCAATGCCTCCAGTTCGCTTTTCGAAATATTCTTAGTCGTTAATTTAATCGGGGCTTTTATCTGAACTTCGTTTTTATTTAATAATAATTGATTATCGCGCAAGTGACGAGTACCCATGCAACTCGTGAATAGCAGCAGAATTAATGAAATAATATAAATAAGTTTTATTTTCACGGGATGCTAAGTAAGTCAGTTATCAGTTATATTCAATCATTAGAGGACAAAAAATTTCGACAAAAGTACCAAACCTTCGTAGTTGAAGGTATTAAAATTGCCAATGAAGTACTTAAAAGTGATTGGGAAATTGAACACATCGTGTGTACAGCAAGCTATGCTAACGCTTCTTCAAAAATACTGAACGCACAGCAAAACAAGGTGCTTATCGCGGAAGAATGGGAATTAAAAAAGATTTGTAAGGCAAAAACGCCACAGGAAGTGCTTTTGGTTGTCAAAATGAAGGCTACACCAACACACGAATCCACCAACGATTGGATAATAGCTTTAGATGGTATTCAAGATCCCGGAAATTTTGGAACCATAATTCGAACGGCAGCTTGGTTCGGTTTCCAACATTTGATTTGTTCGGATGACTGTGCCGATTTTTACAATTCGAAAGTAATTCAAGCTACGATGGGAAGTTTTTTAAGGGTAACTGTTAAGGTTGCTAATCTTCAAACTGAATTAAGTAATGCCAAATGCCCTATTTATGGAGCTTTGTTGAATGGCCAATCGCTAAACACTGTTCAATTTCAGAAGTCAGGCATACTGCTCATGGGGAGCGAAGGCAAGGGTATACGACCTGAATTAAAACCCTATATCACAACAGCGATAACTATTCCGGCTTATGGAGCGGTAGAATCATTGAATGTGGCTGTTGCAACCGGTATTATTTGTAATGCACTTGCCCAACAATTATAAAAAAACGGAAAGCCGATTCTTCTGTAGATCGGCTTTCCGTTTAAAACTAATTAACCAATACTAATCAACCTAAGTACAATTTCAATGATTTAGTGTACGAGGTGCGACGTAATTTTTTTAATGCTTTTTCTTTGATTTGACGCACACGTTCACGAGTTAATTCAAACTTTTCGGCAATTTCATCCAAGGATAAAGGATACGAATCTAAACCGAAGAAGTATTTCACTATACCGGCTTCTCGATGAGTTAAAAATACCATGGCACCTTTAATTTCATCTTTTAATGATTCTGTCATCAATACCTGATCAGGAGTGCCAACACTTTGATCTTCCATCATGTCACCGAATGTCAAATCTTCACCATCAGCCAAAGGGGCATCCGTGCTCATGTGACGGCGAGAACCTTCGGTCATTAAATTACTGATATCTTTTAAATCTAAATTCAACATTTCGGCAATCTCTTCTGCCGACGGCTCACGTTCATTTTCTTGTTCAAATTGTATCATCGCTCTGTTCACTTTCGAATAATTACCGGCTTTGTTTAACGGTAATCGAACCAAACGCGATTGTTCCATTAATGCTTGCATGATAGATTGACGGATCCACCAAACTGCATACGAAATAAATTTAAATCCTTTGGTTTCATCAAAACGATTAGCCGCTTTAATTAAGCCAATATTCCCTTCATTAATAAGGTCTAATAATGATAATCCTTGATGCTGATATTGTTTAGAAACGGAAACCACAAATCGAAGGTTTGCGTTTACAAGTCGCTCTAAGGCCTTTTGATCCCCCGACTTAATCTTTCTGGCTAACTCTACTTCTTCTTCCGGAGAAATTAAATCCATTTTACCTATTTCTTGCAAATAAGTCTCAATGGCTTGACTGTCACGATTGGTAATCTGTGTAGCTATTTTAAGTTGTCTCATAGTGTAAGGTTTTAACGGTTAAGAAATAAGTTTTAAGTCATGTGGTCAATAGAGGTTTAAAGTGAATAAATGTTTTGCTGTGGTTAGTAATAGTATGACGCTTACTTTTTTAAAAACGTTGCATCCAACTGTTTCTTTTTTGTTAATGCTGCCAGCATATCACCGGTACTGCAAAATATTAATTCGCATTTAAAGAACGTTTCATGGTTTGAAGTTACGCCTTGAAACCTCCGAATGTTTCCGTAAAACACACTAAAATGCCCCGTTTTATACTGCTTTTTTTCAAGAATCTTACGTATTCATTAACCCGATTTTTACCGATAAAGTGGCATTGTCATTCAATTTTAACCTGCTTTTTTGCTCGCATTCAAGCATCAGGCATAACCTTCACCAAATGCTTTCGTAAAGCATCTTTGTGAAAGCACTCCACAACCAAGTGTTAACTAAGTTTTATCCTTTTTAACCGCATTGCCCTTATCTTTAGCCATCATTTGTAGTATAATAGCATCATGAAAAAACACTATCTAATCGTATTGCTCGTCTTGTTTATGTTGGGATTGTTGTCGAACAGTAACGCACAAAGCCCTGCACCGGTTATTAAACCTGAAAACTTAAAACAATTGATGTTGGATGAGGATACGCTTAAGGCTTGTGCTGACTCCATTATCAACGGCGAACAAGACATTATTCGCCAAACGTATTGCTATCGCTTTATTCGTAAACTGGTTCAAACGTTGAAAATTCCTCAATCCTACTATTACACTTTCGATTCACTGAAGTCTATATCAATATTGGAATCTCCCGACAATAAATTCCGCATCTTCACGTGGAATGTTCCGCGTAATAACGGCACTTTTCGCTATTTCGGCGCCATTCAAATGAACGACCCCAAAAAACTCACCTTATACCCATTGTTTGATTATTCGCCATTGATTCGAAATGAAGAAGACACTGTTTGCAAAGCAGATTCATGGTACGGCTGCATGTATTATAAAATTATTCCCAAAGTAGTCGGCTCCAAAACCTACTATACCTTATTTGGTTGGAAAGGGTACAATGCACGCGAATTAAAAAAAGTGATGGATGTTTTAAGTTTTGGTTCAGATAAAAAACCGGTTTTTGGAGCAACTGCTTTGATTCAAGTAAAGCGTGACGGGAAATTGAAGTATGTTCATCGCTTCGTGTTGTGTTATAACAAGTACGCCAATGTTACACTGAATTATTACGATGCTACCAATCAAATCATATTTGATCACTTGATAACCAAAGCAGCCATGAATGGTAAAACCGATATGCCCGGAAAGCCGCGTGGATTTGATCTTTTACCCGACGGAACCTATGAAGCCTTTGAATGGCGCGACAATAAATGGAAATATGTAGAAGAATTACAGAATGTGCAATATGAAAGCGCTCCGGTTCCTGTTCCGGTCTTTAAATAAAACTAAATCAAAGTTTTTTGCAGCGCATTCCATGCATTTCAAAACTAATTCCTACTTTTGAAGATTCAATAAAACACGTATTTCTGCAATGAAAATAACTTTTCCCGATGGCAATATTCGCGAATATGCCGATGGTACTTCTTCTTTAGATATCGCCAAATCCATTAGTCCGAAATTAGCGGAACAAGTAATTGTTTCTAAAATAAACGGGGTGCTAACCGACGTTGCTACTCCGATTCAATCGGATGCTACCTTGCAATTATTGAAGTGGAAAAACAACGATGATCAAATTGATAAAGAAGCAAAGTCAGTATTCTGGCACTCTTCAGCTCACTTAATGGCCGAAGCTATTGAATCTTTGTTCCCGGGAGCCAAGTTTGGTATCGGTCCGGCAATTGATGCCGGTTTTTATTACGATATTGATTTAGGTGATCACAAACTTACAGAAGAGGACCTTGCCAATATCGAAAAGAAAATGCTTGATCTGGCTAAATTAAGCAACCCATATATCCGTAAAGAAGTTGCAAAAGATGATGCTATTGCCTACTTTACTGAAAAGGGAGATCAATACAAATTGGAGTTGCTAAAGGATTTACAAGACGGAGCTATTACCTTCTATAGTCAAGGTAACTTTACCGACTTGTGCCGCGGTGTTCATTTACCGCATACCGGTTTTATTAAGGCTTTAAAACTAACTTCAATTGCCGGTGCTTATTGGCGTGGTAATGAAAAAAATAAACAACTTACTCGTATTTATGGAATTACTTTTCCTTCTCAAAAAGAATTGGACGAGTATATTCAGTTGTTGGAAGAAGCTAAAAAGCGGGATCACCGTAAAATTGGCAAAGAGCTTAGCATCTTCACTTTTGATGATGAAATTGGAGGTGGTTTGCCTTTATGGATGCCAAATGGCGCAATCATTATTGAAGAATTAGAACGTTTGGCTAAGGAAACAGAAGAAGATGCCGGCTATCAACGTGTAGTTACACCACATATCGCCAAAGAAAGTTTATACTTACGCAGCGGCCACTTACCTTATTATGCCGAGAGCATGTATCCTCCAATGGAATTGGATGGAGAAAAATATTACTTGAAAGCCATGAATTGCCCGCATCACCATAAAATATTTGGGGCAGAACCAAAAAGCTATCGTGATTTACCAATGCGTTTGGCAGAATATGGTACTTGTTATCGCTATGAACAAAGTGGTGAATTGTTTGGATTAATGCGTGTTCGTTGCCTACACATGAATGATGCACATATTTACTGTACTAAAGAACAATTTGCAGCCGAGTTTCGTGCAGTAAATGATATGTACTTAAAGTACTTTAAAATATTCGGTATCGATAAATATGTAATGCGTTTCAGCAAGCATGAACCTTCTAAACTGGGTCAGAAATACATCAACGAACCGGAGTTATGGCTTGCCACAGAAAACATGGTTCGCGAAGTATTAATCGAATCAGGTATTCCGTTTATCGAAGTTCCGGATGAAGGTGCATTCTATGGTCCTAAAATCGATGTTCAAATTTATAGCGCTATTGGTCGTGAATTTACCTTAGCAACCAATCAAGTGGATTTTGCTCAAGGGCGTCGTTTTGAATTGAATTATACAACTGCTGAAAATACTACAGACACTCCATTAATTATTCACCGTGCACCTTTAGGTACTCACGAACGTTTTATCGGCTTTTTGATTGAACATTATGCCGGCAATTTCCCAACATGGTTAGCTCCGCAACAAGCTATTATTTTGCCGATAAGCGATAAATTCAATGACTACGCCAATACGGTTAAAATGCAATTAAAAGCTGCCGGAATTCGTGTATTAATTGATGATAGCCATGAAAAAATTGGTAAAAAAATTCGTGATGCAGAAATTAAACGTATTCCGTATATGTTGATTGTAGGTGAAAAAGAAATGAATGAAAATAAAGTATCGGTCCGTCGCAAAGGGAAAGGTGATGTTGGCGCATTCGACGTTACTGAACTGGCTTCCAACATTGCAACTGAAATCAAAAACAGAGTTTAAGAATACTATACTATTCAAAAAAACCTGTGAGTTGATTTACTTACAGGTTTTTTTATTTTTGACCATTAAACAGCTTTTATAAAATGACTGAATTACCAAAAACATATTCCCCGAACACTATTGAAGACCGTTGGTTTGCACATTGGATGAAGAATAATTATTTTGCTTCTTCACCGGATGAGCGTGAACCGTTTACCATAGTAATCCCTCCACCAAATGTAACCGGAGTATTGCATATGGGGCATACGCTTAATGAAACTATTCAAGATATTTTAATTCGTCATGCCCGCATGAGTGGTAAAAATGCTTGTTGGGTTCCGGGTACCGATCATGCCAGCATTGCAACGGAAGCAAAAGTGGTAGCCATGCTGAAAGAAAAGGGGATTGAAAAAAGCACCTTAACCCGCGAGGAGTTTCTGAATTATGCCTTCGAGTGGAAAGAAAAATATGGCGGAATTATCGTTTCGCAACTCCATAAATTGGGTTGCAGTTGTGATTATGATCGCATCAATTTCACAATGGATGATCATTACTACAAAGCAGTAATAAAAGTTTTTGTAGACTTGTACAATAAAGGACTCATCTATCGTGGAGCACGCATGATTAATTGGGATCCGGTTGCACTTACAGCACTTAGTGATGAAGAAGTTGAATACCGTGAAGTGAATAGTAAGCTGTACTACATCAATTATCATTTGTGTGATGAAAATGGTACGCCTAAAACATACGGAGCTGCTTCATTTTTAACGGTTGCAACTACCCGTCCGGAAACTATTCTTGGCGACGTGGCCATTTGTGCAAACCCAACAGATGAAAGATATGCGCACTTAAAAGGAGCATTCGTTTTAGTGCCTTTGATTAATCGTCCTATACCTGTAATATTTGATGAATACGTGGATGCAAGTTTCGGAACCGGTTGTTTGAAAATTACACCAGCACACGACTTAGCGGATTATACTATCGGACTTAAATACAATTTGCCAATAATCGATACCTTAAATCCAAACGGTACGATGAGCGAAGCAGCGCAGCTTTACATCGGTGAAGATCGCTTTAAGGTTAGAAAGAAAATTGCCGATGAATTGCAGGAACGTGCATTATTGTTAAAGGTGGAAGAAATAAAAAACAAAAATGGATTCTCGCAAAGAAGTAATGCAGTAGTTGAACCGCGTATTTCAACGCAATGGTTTGTGAAAATGGCCGAATTAGGGAAACCGGCTTTAGCAGCTCATGCAGATGGTGATGTAAATTTCTATCCTAATAAATTCGATAATACGTTTAAGTATTGGATGGAGAATATTAAGGATTGGTGCATTAGTCGACAATTGTGGTGGGGACAACAAATTCCCGCTTATTATGCTCCGGATGGCTCATTGGCGGTAGCCACAAGTAAAGAAGAAGCTTTATCAGCCTTGAAAAAAGCAAATCCTAGCTTGCAATTGGATGACTTAAAACAAGACGAAGACGTATTGGATACTTGGTTCTCATCTTGGTTGTGGCCAATAGAAGTTTTTAATGGTATTACCAATCCGGGCAATGCCGATCATACCTATTATTATCCAACGAATGTATTAGTTACCGGTCAGGATATTATATTTTTCTGGGTAGCTCGTATGATGATGGCCGGTTATGAATACGAATCGAAACGTCCGTTTAAAGATGTTTATTTTACAGGTATGGTGCGTGATAAACAAGGCCGTAAAATGAGTAAATCGCTTGGTAACTCACCGGACCTTTTAGGGCTGATCGAGCAGTTCGGCGCAGACGCTGTAAGATTTGGAATCATGATAGCTTCTCCAGCAGGCAATGATTTGCTTTTTGATGAAAGCAGCTGTGAACAAGGAAGGAATTTTAACAATAAAATGTGGAACGCCCTTCGCTTACTCAAAGGATTTAAGGTTGAAGAACGGGCATGTACTGAAGGAAATAAGTTTGCAATAGAATGGTTTGAAAACCGCATTCGTAAAGTGGAAAATGCCTACCATCAACAAATTTCATCTTATCGCTTGAATGATGCCTTAATGGCCATGTACGGTTTAATTTGGGATGATTTCTGTGCTTGGTATTTAGAATGGATCAAGCCTGAATTTATTAATGGTGAAGCTCAAACGATTGATAGAATAACCTATGATGCAACAGTTTTGTTCTTCGAAAAACTTATGCAATTACTGCATCCGTTTATGCCGTTTATTACTGAAGAATTCTACCACATGCTTCGTGAGCATTCTGATGACTTGGTAATTAAACAGTTCGTTACACCTGAAAAAGCCGACGAAGCAATTCTAGCAGCAGGGGAGTTAGCAAAACAAATTTGTTCGGCAGTACGTGATGCCAGAAATAAAAACCAGATTAAGCCAAAAGAACAATTAGCAATAAGTGTTCAAACCAAATCTGCCAGTGAATTTGATTCTATTCGAGCAGTAGTGCTTAAAACAGCCAATGTTACGGGATTAACAACAATCAATACGCCTGTGGCTGATGCGCTAACTTTTGTAATTGATCAACATACTTTTTATTTAGAAGCTGGTCATTTGATTAATAAACAAGCGCAGCAGTCTGAATTGCAAAAGGAATTGGATTATTTGCAAGGCTTTTTACAAGCCGTTCAAAGCAAGTTAGCGAATGAAAAATTTGTGGCTAATGCAAAGCCGGAAATGGTTGATCGTGAACGTAAGAAAATGGAAGATGCTCAAGCAAAAATAGCGTCCATTACTGCAAGTTTAAAGCTCGGTAATTAACTATTTTAATGCTGGTAGAGTGGGGCGCTTAGCGGCTTGCCAATTAAATTCTTTAAAGTACATATCGGCTTTAGGATAATGTTTTAGCGGACTGAAAGCAGCCTCCGGTTGTCCATAAAAGCGAATTTGACTAACCGCCCCATCTTCAAAAAGCAGTTTCATGTTGCTACTGGCAATTTTATTAATACCGGCAAATGCATGCCCTTCATCTTCACTAAAATA
The DNA here is from genome assembly GCA_023251415.1 of Chitinophagales bacterium. Lineage (GTDB taxonomy): Bacteria > Bacteroidota > Bacteroidia > Chitinophagales > CAIODY01 > JAHEYX01. Next base: position 3,098 of record JAHEYX010000015.1, on the reverse strand, counting down.
AATGCTTTTGGCTGTTCCATTTACTTGTATAGCTTGTAGTTTGTTTTGACTTAAATAACCAGTAATAATTTTACCGCTCAATTGATTATACAAATAGGCTTGAACATGAGAAGCAATAAATGCGTGCTGTATAAGTTTTAAATGATGGATGGCTTTATGCTGCTGAAAAATATAAATGGTATCGGCACTTAGTTGACTGCTGTCTATCCATAATAGTGGTTGGGTAAATAATCGAAATACCGAATCTGCCGTAAAGTAAGTTGCAGAATCACAAACCGCTTGAAAGGAATGATTATAAAGGATCACCTTATGCCAAGCCCTTAGAAAGCGATTTTCGACAGTATCCTGATAATTTTGTTTTTGCAAGCTGTCTGTTAATGTGCGCACCGTTTGAATTCGGTTGGTAAACAAGGTGTCGGCGTGAATGTAAATACTGTCTCTATCGGCTTGTAACTTTAACCAGGCATCATCATAGGCCAACAATTGTTCAGTTGCATTTTGCAAACGAATATGCCTTGCCATTAAATCAATATGCTGTACTTTGTCTGTTAATGTACCTTTACCGTTAACAAAGCCTGTTCCGTCACTTTTATTAATTCCGATGGTGTCTCCGGTAATGAATTGACTTCGGTTTTCAAATGTCGCATGCTTAATAAATAAACCTGCTCCATTTTTCAAATTATAACTGCCCGATTCACAGTATATTTTGTTGGTGTCAACTGTGATATGTGTTGGTCCTAAAAAATAATTCACCTTTTGCTCCATATTGAAACGGAAAGTATCAGCGTTCAAGGTATAGGTGGGGTTGGTTACTTTTACATTTCTATAAAAATAAGCATCACCACTGGAAGCAAAGTAATTGCCCGACTCACTGAGAAGTAAAGTACTGTCATTAATTAACTTACCACCATTGGAATACCATCCCGTTTTCGTATTTAAATCATAGTCTAATTTATTGGTGAGTAACGTGGATTTACCTTTCTCAAGTCGCACATTCTTTGAAGCAATCAGCTTCTTGGTATTACCAAAATACGTAAGTTCATTGCAATAAAGGGTAATACTATCGCCTTGCTTAACCTTTACGGCCCCTTTTGCAAAAACAGAATTGTCCCAATCGGTAAAGTCGGCATTATCACAGTATAGCAAAACATCATCTTGTTTTAATACCACATTTCCGGAGAGTGTTTTCATTTTTCCTTCGCTCGTTTCTTTCATTTCCAATAAATCGGAATTCAAGATTTCTACCGATTTCTGCGCGAAGCTACATTCCACTGTGCCTATGACACTAGCAATGGTTAATAGTAATGCAAAAAAATTCGGAAAGCGGAATTGGTGAAACAAGATAAACAGCAGTTAATTCGCAAAGGTAACAAGCAAATGTACTTCTTGTTCTTTTCGTGTTCGAATATTAACATCTGTTTAATTTAAGCGGTGCATTAGCAAATATTTTATTTCTATACTTATATTCGCAGCAATGAAAAAACTTCTACTTCTCATTTTAAGCCTGCTCCCATTAGTAAATTTTGCTCAAACAGCTAAGGCAACTTTACATGGAACAGTGTTAGATACAAAAGGAAATCAACCCTTATTGGCAGTAAATGTTTATTTAGTTGGAACCAGCCTTGGTGCTTCAACTGACCTAGACGGCAATTATACTATTGTTGGAATACCGGCGGGTGAATATACTGTTGAATGTAGTTATGTGGGATATGAAAAGCAAGTATTTACAGGGATCAAGTTTGCCGCAGGAGAAAATCGCGAATTGAAAATCACCATGACTTCTACTGCAATTACGGGTAAAGAAGTGAACATTATCGGTGACCGCCCATTAATTGATGTAGATAATAGTAAGTCGCAAAAGAACATTGGTAAAGATGTTATCGATGCTGCTCCAATCAAGAATATCCAGAATCTATTGAATGCGCAAACTGGGGTTGTTCAAAATTCGGAAGGTATTCATATTAGAGGTGGACGAACTTATGAAACCGGATTTTATATTGATGGTGTTTCGGCTAGCGATCCATTGGCTGGAACCGGCTTTGGTATTGATTTGGGAACCAATGCTATAGAAAACATTGAAGTGACTACCGGCGGCGCCGGAGTAGAATATGGTGATGCTACGGCTGGGGTTGTAAGTACGGAAACACGTAAAGGAGGTGATAAATTTGAGCTTTCCTATAGCCGTAAACAAGATAATTTAGCCTTTAATAAGAATTGGAAGGGTTATTTTAACCAAACTATTCAAGAAGCCAGCGTCGGAGGCAGCATTAAGATACCACATACTGCAAATAAGCTTCGAATATTTGCTTCATTTAAAAATATTTTGACGGATGATTACTATCATACACCTGCTGATCAATTGCATTCGTCAATATATGGAAACACCGCTATTTCGCCACGTCAAGATAACAGATGGGCCGGAAATTTAAAATTGAATTACAATTTCAGTCCTAAAAAGAAGCTTACCTTCTCCTACATCAAATCGGTTAATATCAATCAAGATGTTAACATGCTGCGTATCACAGGAAATGACGTTTCCTTCACACCCGGCTACCAATATGGTTTTGCTCAACAACCGGATAACGCTAATACGTATACCCATGATACCAACTTAGAATCATTAACTTGGTTTCAGTTGTTAACCAAACAACTTTCCTATAAAGTAATCGCTTCTCGATTGTTTGTGCATTTGCGAGCCGATGCTAATGGCCGCTTATGGCGCCCGACTGAAGTAAACACTGAGTTTGACCCCAAAAGCATTGTGGATTTCCCATCCAAAGCATTTAACCCAAATGATTCTATTGTTTTTGTTGAATCTGCCAGCGGGTTTTATAATAATGGCGGTATAGCAACATTATGGCACGACCATTTCGTTGAAGAACTTACATTAAAAGCTGTGGCTACGCGCTATTCGTTGAATAGTATGAATAAAGTAGACTTGGGTTTTGAATTAAAACAACAAGACATGCAATGGATTGATATCTATCGTCCATGGATTGGAGCGCCTATACAATTACCGAATGGCACGTATAGCCAATCGTTTCGTTTAGGAGATGTGAGTGATATCTGGCATGTGAAGCCAACCAAATCTTCACTTT
>JAHEYX010000264.1 GCA_023251415.1 Chitinophagales bacterium | reverse complement strand
CATCAATTAATATTCCTTTCACATCATCATCTGCTGCTGCTTTGCGAATATTAGCTACGATGTCTTGTAAACCCAAGTCTTTACTTGCTCCGCCACCTTGCAATAAATTAAATCCACTGCTTTCGTACTCGGTGCGCTCCTTTATGGTTCCCTTTAAATTCAATACTAAAAACGAATTTGGTTCTACTGAAACGGCTGTAGTCGATTTTACTGAACTGACTAATCCGGCTATCACCATCAACCCTATAACGACAAACAAAACTCCGGCTATGATAAAACCAACCATACTACCGAACACGATTTTGAAAAATTGCTTCATACTTACTTATTTTAAAAGCTATTAAATGGAGTCTCAAATGTAAAATTTGTTTCACAAACAATGGTATTCCTTTTCGGTGAATGGTTAATCCGAAGCGGTAAAAGCACTGTAGACCTCTATAATATTGACACTTTAGCCACTAAATGAATTTATTTTGTTGGCTGGGATAGCGTCAGATTAGTCGTAAAAAGCTACATTTGAGCCATCATTTATGAAACAATTGGAAATTTTATGGGAAGATGCGGATTATGTTGCCGTTAACAAACCCGCAGGCATATTGACAATACCAGATCGCTACAATGCCGAAATACCAAATTTACTGGCTTATTTAAGAACACAGTACGACAACATCTATGTTACTCATCGTATTGATAAAGATACCAGTGGCGTAGTGATTTTTGCTAAAAATGAAGCCGCTCATGCCCATTTGAATCAGCAATTTGAAGAACACACCGTTCAAAAAACATACTTAACATTGGTTATCGGAAAAACCCCGGCTGAAGGCAGTATCGACTTTCGAATCATGGAAGATCCGCGCCGCCCCGGTAAGATGGAAGCCCACCCAAAAATCGGGAAACCGGCGCTTACCACCTTTAAAACCCTGCATTACTTCGCTCCTAAATTTTCATTGGTGGAGGTTTACCCCAAAACCGGTCGTACCCATCAAATTCGTGTGCACTTTTTAGCCATTGGGTTTCCCTTAGCTATTGATAATTGGTACGGCGGACAAGAAGGTATATTATTGTCGTCGTTTAAAAAGAAATTTAAACTAAGTAAAGAAGCCGAAAGTGAAAAGCCGATTATGAACAGGTTAACGCTTCATGCCTCGGCAATTCGATTCAAACATATAAGCAACGAAGCCGAAGTTGAAGTAAAAGCACCGCTTCCAAAAGACTTTCAAGCGTTATTAACCCAATTGGAAAAAGCCACAAAAAAATAAGCGTTTAATTTTAACAGCACGTACATTTGAATTAATATCCCATGAAAAAATCGAACGATTATACCATAAAACAAGCCATGCAACAGTATATCGACACCTATCAAATAGGCGAAAAATACTATGAGGCTAAAATCAAAAACAATTGGGAAGCTATTTTTGGAAAAACAATAGCTAAATATACGACTGCAGTCAATTTACAAAATAAAACCTTGTCCATTTCAATCAGTGTAGCGGCATTAAAATCAGAACTCAATTTTAATAAAGAAAAGGTCAAAACCTTAGTCAATCAATACCTCGAGAAAGAAGTGGTTGATAAAATAGTTATTTTTTAGACGCTTATTTTTTACGTGCCAGCTGTATATAATGATTAAAGAAGTGCTCCTTCTTTTTGCAAAAGGTATGCAAAACCTCAAAACCGTTTCGGGTTAAGAATCCTTCATACTCCGCTAAATCATATTGGTGTGGATGCAAAATATCGCCCGGAATCAAACGAAATAAACCTTTATAAAACGAATGATTGTGCGCATCAATACTGATAACCAAATACCCGCCTGATTTAAGCGCCTTACTTAATATCGCATAACTCTTTTCCAACTCCTTCACGTGATTGATGGCATTCATACAAAACAACAAGTCGAATACACCATCATAGGTCAACTCTTCCATAGGCTTCGTTACAAAAGTAACATTGGCGTACCAAGCCTTATTAAATTGCTTTAAATTAGCCGCATACGCATCTAAAAGTGGATCAACAGCTGTTACTTCAAAATTCGACAAATTCATAAACATCCCCGTCGGACCGCAACCAATATCAGCCGCCTTTCCTGATTTAGGTAAGCTTACAACACTTTCTATTTCAGCCAAGACCCCTTTCCAATAGTCTTTTTTCCAAGCCAAATAGGTATCCGTGTCCTTATCGTGAAGGTAATTTTTCCACCAACGTATTTCAGCCCATTGAGCCAGTTTCCATTTTGCTTTTGCTATCGACATGTGTGAGTTCTATACCGTGAAAATGGAAATTAATTTTATACTAAAGAAATAAATCAACAATAACTTTATTTGCAGCATGGATTGTTATTACAAAAACACAACGCAATTTCAGTTAAAGGAGCCACCCAAACGCATCATTTCCTTAGTGCCTTCGTTAACCGAATTGCTCTTTGAACTGGGCCTTGGGCCACAAATCGTAGGCCGAACCAAATTTTGTATACATCCTGAACCGGCAGTTAAAGCCATACCAGTTATCGGGGGTACAAAAAACCTACGTTTCGATACCATAACGGCATTACAACCCGATTTAATTATTGCGAACAGTGAAGAAAACCGTAAAGAAGATGTTACGACTTTGAAAGAACAATTTCCGGTAGCGGTAACTACCATTTACGATTTACCCAGTGCTTATGCCGAAATACTGGAATTGGCAAGCATAACCGACACAAGCGCACAAGCGAATACCTTAATAACGACAATAAAAAACGGTTTCGCTCAATTAAATGGTAAAAGTGCTACGCCTAAAAAAGTACTGTATTTGATTTGGCAAAAACCATACATGAGCATCGGTGGCGATACGTTTATAAGTGCCCTACTCCAAGAAGCCGGTTTTAGAAATGTGATGCAAGCTCAACAACGTTACCCAACTTTAACGGAAGCAGAATTAGTGCAAACCGATGCAGAACTGTTGTTTTTATCATCTGAGCCCTACCCCTTTAAACAAAAAGAACTGGAAGCATTGCAAGTGTTATTGCCAACTAAAAAAATAATTTTAGTCGACGGTGAGTTCTTTAGTTGGTACGGAAGTCGCTTGCAACATGCTCCACTTTACTTTAAACAGTTGTACGACCAAATTTAACCGGGCTATTTTTTTCATTAACGAATCGTTGTCAATAATAATTTAACAGCTTTACAGTTTAAGCGTAGAACTTTGCATATTTGTTCTTATTATTGCTTTAGTATACTAAACACCTACACTATGAAATTTTTCCGTCCTTTAGTGCTATTGAGTCTATTGTTAATTACTGTTAAAGCTTTTGCAGACAACGACAGTGATATTAAACGTAAAGCCATTGTTACTGCCGTTTCACGCGCCATGCAGTACCAGCATTTCGACCCTAAACCTATCGACGACAGCTATTCAAAAGATGTATTCAAATTGTTCATTCAACGCTTGGATTACAATAAGAAATTCTTCTTACAAGAAGATATCGATTGGTTGGCAAAAAAATACCAATCCCAATTAGATGATGAAATTCTTAATCAAAACATCGATTTTTATTATGATGTGATGAAGCTTTTCCGTAAACGCTTCGCTGAAGCAAAAGACTTTTACCCTTCCATCCTTGCTCAACCCTTTACTTTCGATGCCAATGAAGAAGTTATTGTGGATGGTAAAAAATTAGTTTGGGCTAAATCTACAGCAGACTTAAAAGAAGCTTGGCGTAAATCCTTAAAATACCAAGTCTTAAATAAATTGCAAGAATTGGAAGAAACCCAAAACAAGCAAATCGAGAAAAAGGATACGGCTTTAAAAAAAGTAAAAACATTTAGCGAACTGGAAGTTGATGCACGTGCTAAAATCCAAAAAAGCAATGCCGATTTTTTTGACCGCGTTAGCAAAACTACCGATAACGACTATTTTACTGCTTATGTAAATACCTTAACCAGTGTAATGGACCCGCACACCGATTTCTTTCCACCAAAAGACAAAGAGAATTTTGATATTCGTATGAGCGGCAAATTGGAAGGCATTGGCGCTACCTTACAAGAAAAAGATAATTATATAAAAGTTAGCAGCTTGGTTATTGGTGGTCCGGCCTGGAAACAAGGGCAATTAAAGGCTGAAGATTTAATCATGAAAGCTGCAGAAGGTAAAGACGGGGAATGGTTTTCATTAGAGAATATTCAAGTTGATGAAGCCGTAAAACACATCCGTGGTAAAAAAGGCACTACCGTACGTTTGTATGTACGTCATGCCGATGGAGCAACGCAAGAAATCCCAATCGTTCGCGATGTCGTTGTATTTGAAGAAACGTACGCCAAATCAAGTATCTTGAATTTTGGAGGTAAAAAAATCGGATTTATTTATCTGCCAGAATTCTATGCTGATTTCAATAACCCTAGTGGTCGTCGTTGCGCCTCTGATATGCGTAAGGAAGTAGAAAAATTAAAAAAAGATGGCGTTGATGGAATCATCATTGACCTCCGTAGCAATGGCGGCGGTTCTTTAACAGATGTGGTTCAAATTGCAGGATTGTTTATTAGCAAAGGTCCGGTGGTGCAAGTGAAAAGCCGTGAAGGAAAACCAAATGTTATGGAAGATCCTGATCATAGTATCGTGTACGACGGTCCATTGACGATTATGGTGAATGAATTCAGTGCTTCTGCCTCTGAAATTTTAGCTGCTGCTATTCAAGATTATAAACGTGGAATAATTGTAGGAAGTCCTACCACTCAC
>JAHEYX010000263.1 GCA_023251415.1 Chitinophagales bacterium | reverse complement strand
GAGCGGTGGTGGTGGAGGCTCTACTCCTGATCCATCAACTTCAAGATTGAATGAAACGCTTGCCGCAGCCGACCGACTTGCAAATCCTGGTACAGTTAAAGAAATCCCAATAGATACACCACCAGCGCCACCAAAACCGGAAGAAAAAAAGGACAATACTATGCTTTATGTGAGCTGTGGTATTGGTTTATTGTTACTAATTATTGGTGTTGCCTTTGCTATTAAATCCAGTAAACACAATAAAAAAGCCGCATAATGAACTTCACAACAACATGGCGGGACAAACCAATATATGATGACTGGGGCTGGGGTGATCATTGGGGTTGTAAGGAATGGATGGACTGGTATACCTCACTAAAACTTCATTTTGGATATCTTCAAGCTCGTGATATTTGGAATGCGGCATATGCCAGTGCTGACGCAACCGATACCTTAAAATCTCCCTTTGGATGTGGTGGCGATATTGTGTTTTTGGCTTGGATTAAAAACAACGGACTTCTTTACGGACAGGATCCACGAAATTCAACTGTTTACGATAAAATATATAATAGCAGTCTACAATTAGCGCATGGTGTAAAGGACATCAATCTTGAAGCAATTGATGTAATAAAAAAAGCTGAAAAAGGTGCCGGAAAAGCCGTTGATAGTACCGCTGATTTATTCGCATCGTTAAGCAAGTCAATTGGAAATATGGTTCCTTATGCTATTGGAGCTGCAATTCTATTGGTAATAATTATTGTTATCGTAGTTCTATATAAAACCGACACCAATAAAGTTGTGGCTGCTGCCGCTCCTATGGTTTAAATAATTTACAATGAACTGGAATGATTTAACAACATCGACACTCGTTAAAAACATCATAGAAACCGGCAAATTACCGACTATTGATGTTGTTGTAACTATGGAAACAAATACCATCATTCATATTTGCATGATGCTTTTTTTGGTCGCATTGTGTGTAATTCTTGCCTCTCACATGGCTGATTCTATCAGCCCGAAAAAAAATAAAATAGCTTAATATGGCAGCCGTTCAACCTAATGAATCAGCATCCAATCTAGAGTGGATAATGTGGGAACTACTTCAATCCGGTGGTGGTGGTAGTGCTATTGTAAAAGATGGAAATGGTGCAACATCATGGCTTACTAGTGATGCGCAGGGCGCAGAATATTCAGGTGATGAACGTGGTTTATTAATTTCCGGTATTAATTCCCAAAATGGGAATATAAAATCACTTGTCGCTACTCGAGGTAATGACCTTCAAGTATACGATACAGGGATGAATGCAAGGCTTGATCAAAATAATTTCTTAGCCGCTAAATTTTTGAGTTTTCAAGCTCACAATTTAAATTCAGGTGTTGCGCTTAATTTCTCTGCTGGTCAATATTGCAAAATGGAAATTATCAGTACACAACCGCAAAGTGGTCAGCAGGCAAATTTTGGAGTTTCTGGAGCCACAGTACCAATAGTAATAAACGACCGTTTGCCGTTTGGAGATGTTAGCGGGCTATTTACATTCGATCAGGAAATTACAATTACGAATACAAGCAGTTATCCGCTAATAGTTATTTTGACCTCCGTACATCAATAAAAATGGCAAATTTTGAACTTGCATATAAAACTACTGCTGGCCATGAAGGAGGCTATGTAATCGATACTAATGGTTATGAAGCTTATCGTGGGATAAATCGTGAATACAATCCAACTTGGGCAGGTTGGGCAATAATTGATTCATATAAACAGAATTATCCTAATAGAAAAATTCCACAATTCACAATATTCAATAATCCAACTCTTGATCAATTGGCTATGCAAAATGCCAAAGCAAAGTACTGGGATGTGTTGCATGGGGATGAAATAATTAGCCAAGGCTTTGCAAATTTCTTGTATGATTTTCACTATGCTTCCGGAGCACTTGCCGTTCAGAAATTACAAAGCTTATTGGGTGTTACTGTAGATGGTGGTTTAGGTCCTAAAACACTTGCCGCTCTTAATGCAGCTTTAAAAAAGGATCTGAAAGGTTTTTACGATAAGTTTTGGAATGTAAGAATGGCTTTCAATGAAACTTTACGCGGAACCAAATATATTCCTGAATCTTGGTGGCCTGGTGTTAAGGAAAGATTAGAATCCTATAAAAATTCAATTGCTGATGAAATAGGAGCCATTGCATCTACAGCAGTTTCAACAGTTAAAAAAAAAAGCGGATTAATAGTTGGAATAATACTGTTAATCTTATTCATAGCAGTAACAATTTACCTACTTCACCTAAAAAGAGTAAAGCATGATAGCCATCATTAAAACCACCTATTTTTTGATAGATTTATTCATACATAATTGGTCAACCCGTGATTTAATTTCATTTTTCACGGCAATAACTTCTTACAATTTCGTTGAATTCAAAGTTATTGCTGGTGAAGTACCGCCTGCATTTTTAACACTAATTCCAGGCTCGGAAAGCTTTTTTTCGAACCCTATTGTTGTGTCCGCGATAGTAACTCTACTTGTAAGAGCAGGAAACATCTTGCTCGATCGTTGGGATAAAAAGCGTAAGGACAAAACTAATAACCGATAGTACAGCAGTTCCGTACGTTTATACAATCAAGCTTAAGAGTAATCACTGCTTGATTAATATCGTACGATGAACAAAGAATTATACCTCGACGGGGAATGGTTCATCGGTGGTGAAATATTTCTCCTTGGTTATGCTTACTCCACGAAAAAGCATGGCTTTCTCTATGGTTCCAGGTTGACAAAAAAGAATTTCTTAAAATTATTGTCTCCCGGTATATCTATTTTCTTTTATGGTCCGGACATTGGTATTCTGGAAAAGCATTTCAATATTAGGCTTCGAACACGTTACCTATGTATTAATTTATTAAGGGTATTCCGTGATCATATTCGCTCCACGAGTTACCGCCTTGCTGATATTGAAAAGAAATTTGGCATCAAGCGAGAAAGGGTAGAGTACAAAAAAAGCATTTTTGATATTTATGGAGACTGGATGAATCCACAGATAAGAAAACGAGTGCTGCAGTACAATAGGGAAGATGTAATTAATCTTGTAAAGCTTAAGAAAATTGTATTCAGGAAGTATAATATAAGAAAAAGTTACCTTTCTGAAATCCGCTTGCAGTAAGTGTTTTAAAATTCACTTGCAGCGATCAGAACGTATCTATTTACGGGTCCTAATAGCTAAAAAACGCTATTAGGGCCCTCATAGATATTTTTTCATTGTGATCCGTCATAGCGATTTTTGAATAGTAGAGCTGATAGGTAAACGATGGGCTTTCAAACCTTCAAGATCTGCTATACCAATTCTACTTAAATAAATCCAGGTTGTATTCGGTGAACTATGCCCCATTTGGCTCATGGTTCCCAACAAATCATGCGTTGCAAGGTAGTACTCCTTACCGCCAGTATGTTTCCACGAATAGAATGAATACCGATTACTATAACCAAGGGAATTATAGATGATATTATTAAACCTAGCAGCTATCGAATTGCTTTTTAAGGGTTCATTTTTATTTCCTACGAAATAGCTGCCAAGTTCCTTACCATTCAAATAACTAATTAAAACTGGCAATAGCTCATCAGGAATTCGGCATTGTCGCACTCTTGATGTTTTGCTAATAGAGCTATCAATTTGCAAAATTTTGGCTTCTAAATCAAAATTGCATACACGAATATTTCGAAGCTCATCAGAGCGCAACATCAAATAGTAAGTGACAATCGAATAAATAAATAGGTCATAATCATATTGCTGCAAATAGCTCAATATTTGCGTCATTTGTTGCCTATTAAATGGCAAAAAGCCTTGTCGACGCTCCTTTAGTCGCTCAAATTCTTTGAATGGATTTTGCTTAATTAACCGCCTTTTTACAGCAATTGCATAAATAGAATGCAGATCCTTTAATGTGCTATTTATTGTTGTGTTGCTGTAACCGGCATTCTGCAAATAGGCTTGAAATTTAATTACAACCTCCGATTTGACAGCTAGTAAGTCAGTGGATTTATAAAATGAAATAAATCGTTGAATACAGGTGAAATAAGTCTTTTCCGACCTTATCCTTAGGTTTCGGCTTCTAACAATTTTATGTAATATCGATTCCTTTGGTAGTTCCGATTTCAATCCGTAGGTATATCCGGATTCAACGATTCTTTTCTTAAGCTCCTGAATGTAGCTATAACGCTCGTTTAGATCTGTTATTGCATTGATACCGGCTAATACTTTCCGGCGCTTATAGTCAAATCCATTTGAGCCGGGCATATACCAAAATAGGTACCAATTCCCTTTTCCCTTAGAGAGATAAATGACAAAAAATTTTTTTTCTCTTGACATACTTAAAGGTTTAAGTATTCAAAAGTTTAATGAGCTTAGTGCCCAAAATACAGGGGAAAATTGATTTGATTTTTTCCAAAACATCAATATTTCCGCGTTTTCCTGCTGTGCCCAAGACGAGATTTGAACTCGTACACCCTTTCGGGCGCTACCACCTCAAGGTAGTGCGTCTGCCAGTTTCGCCACCTGGGCCTGTAATCTGAAAATGATTCTATTCAAAATTTGAAAATGAATCTGCACTGATTACATTTGCAAAAATAGAAAATCAACTAAATCTATCACATTTTTAACCAATTAAATCTCAAATAAAATGAAAGCATACGTTTTTCCGGGTCAAGGTTCGCAATTTAGCGGCATGGGTAAAGCTTTATACGAAA
>JAHEYX010000014.1:8276-19010 GCA_023251415.1 Chitinophagales bacterium | reverse complement strand
TAACGCATCTGCATTTTGATCACTGTGGTGGCGCCATTTCTTTGGATGCAGAAAAAAAACTGGTTACTACTTTTCCAAACGCAACTTATTGGAGCAACCAAACACATTGGGATTGGGCCATAAATCCGAATGCCAGAGAAAAAGCGTCTTTTTTAAAAGAAAACATACTCCCCATTCAAGAAAGCGGTCAATTAAAAATGATTCCTATTCAACAAAATATTGAAGCTTTTCCAAACATCGAAGTGTTTTTTGCATACGGACATACCGAAGCGATGATGATACCTAAAATAAGCTACAAGGGGCATCAAGTATGTTACATGGCTGATTTGTTACCTTCTGTTGCTCATCTTCCAATGGCGTATGTAATGGCCTACGACATGCGCCCGCTGATCACCTTAGAAGAAAAAAATATTTTCCTGCAACAAGCCGTTGCCAATAAATCGGTTTTGTTTTTTGAACATGATCCGCTTAACGAATGTTGCGCTTTGATAAATACAGAAAAAGGTATTCGTGCCGAACAAACTTTCAATTTGTCGGATTGGCCTTTAGGAAACTAAGGAATAGCGATATATTTATGTACTTGAAGTGATAACATCCATTGTGGATGTGCTTTGATAAATTCAGTGCAAAGCAATGCTGCTGCTTCTTTTTTACTCCATTCGGGTTGTAAATAAAGTTTGCAATTGGCATTCACTTGTTGCTCAAAACCATGTGCCCATTCCAAATCGTGTTTATTAAATACAATCACTTTTAATTCATTGGCTTGAATTAAATTAGCCGGTAATGCTGCTTTAAATTTCTTAGGCGATACGCAAACCCAATCCCATTCTCCACTTAGCGGATACACACCGCTTGTTTCTAAATTACACGGTATACCTGCTAAATGGAATGCAGTTGTTAATTCATTCAAGTCATGCATTAAAGGTTCGCCTCCTGTAATTACTACACGTTTTGCATTTGCTGTTAGTACAGCTTCTACCAGACTTGAAATGGAGAGCAATGGATGCTTACTTTGCTCCCAACTTTCTTTTGTATCACACCAGGTACATCCAACATCGCAACCGGCTAGTCGAATAAAATAGGCTGCTACCCCGCTATAAAAGCCTTCGCCTTGTAACGTATAAAATTGTTCCACTACAGGATAAACCTTTGACATGCGGGTATATTACTTGTTGTTTTTGGCAATTAAGACTACTGCATAGGCAGCCAATCCTTCTTCACGGCCAACAAATCCAATTTTTTCACCTGTAGTGGCTTTTATAGACACATTAGTTGCGTCGGTATGCAGAATTGACGCCAAACAAGCTTGCATTTCAGTAAGATAAGGAGCTATTTTCGGACGTTGTAAAGTTAAAGTGCAATCAATATTGCCAATTCTAAAATCGGCACGTTCCATGATTTCTATTACACGTGCCAATAAAATTTTACTATCAATGTTTTTAAAACTCTTATCGGTATCCGGAAAGTGCTTACCGATATCACCGGCATTCAATGCTCCTAAAATCGCATCACATAGAGCATGAATTATCACATCCGCATCACTATGTCCCAATGCTCCCAATTCGTGTGGAATTTTAATTCCCCCTAACCAAAGCTCTCTTCCTGCCTGCAATTGATGCACATCATACCCAAACCCAATTTTAAAATCCATACTTTATTTTACCTTCTTAATTTTTACAAGCCTAATTAAATTATATTGTTGCAGGAGTAGTATTGCCTTTTTCTGCATTTTGTAAATCAAACAACAAGGAGAAACGCAAGGTATTATCTAATGGACTTTTTTGAACACCACTGGTCGGAACCAAATATGAAAAATTCAAACATAACACACTATACTTTACACCTACACCAACAGTCAAATATTTACGATTTCCTTTACTGGGATCTTCAAAAAAATATCCGGCGCGAACCGCAAATTGATTAATATACCAATACTCAATACCTGCTGAATAATTGATTTCTTTAAATTCTTCTTTCATACCGCCCGGTGCATCATTGAAGGAACCTAAAGCTCCGGATAATGGAGACTTATTTTGATAAGCTAAGGTTTGATCATTCAAATCCGGAGTTGGTACTAATAACTTATTAATATCTAAGCCAAACTCTAATGAATTATATTTGTCGATATCCATTTTGAAAGCACTACCCAAACCTAAATTCGCAGGCAAATAATCCTTATTAGTAGCAGTTTTAGTATAAGTCATTTTAGTTCCCAAATTCGTCATACTCAAACCTAAACTGAACAAACCCTTTTTGCTATTACTCATTTTGATGTCTTTCTTGTAATAAGCCGAAACATCAGTAGCCACACCATTAGCCGCGTTCACTTGAACGCCGTTAACCGATTGACCTGCTGCCAAATTCGAATAAATGTAACGTAAGGCTAAGGCTACAGATAAGTGCTTACTTAATAATCTACTGTAATCAAGGTCGAAAGCTAATTCACGCGGACGGAAATCGCCAATTGGATCGCCTTGATAATTGGTAAACTGAATATTACCAAGCGAAAAGTAGCGTAAAGAAGCGCCAATAGCCGAATTTTTATCAACCTTTTTATATGCACTAAGATGTGCTAAATAAATATCATTTACCAATTGCTTTAACCACGGTGTGTAGGTTACGCCAATGGCCATATCCTTTTTGGCAAAAGCTAATTTAGCCGGATTCCAATACGTTGCATCTGCATCTTCTGAAACAGCAATACCAACATCACCCATCGCACCTGAACGCGCATCCGGAGCAATTCTTAAAAAAGGAACTGCTGTATTAATGGTATTAATATCTGTAGTTTTGATTTGTGCATTCGCACTGCTTCCAAGCAATAATAGTGGTATTGCTAAAAAAGCGATAAACGGAGGCTTCATTTTTAAATTATTCATTTCTTCTTGGATTGGTTCAAAAATACATTCATTTATTGTGATTACAAAATAACTAATTTTTGCATTTGTGTAGAGGTCTTGCCATTGGTGTCTCTAAGCTGCACGCGGTAAAAGTAAACACCTCTTGCTAATTTATCACCAAAATCATCGGTTCCATCCCACATTATGCCATCAGTATGATAGCTGGAAGTAGTGGTTTGTTGTTGAATCGTCTTAACTACCTTGCCACTAACGGTATAAATCTTAATCATAATCTGCATCGAAATATCCAGTTGATTATGATCAAACATGAATTGGGTTTGATTTACAAACGGATTAGGATAATTATAAACGTTGGCAAGCTTAATTTGTTGTTGATCAACTACTTCAAAATTTATTACAGCCTCAGCGGAATTATTGTAAACATCCCAAGCTTTAACTTTTAAGGTATGCTTTCCAACAGCCAATTTCGAAAAGGGAAAGCTTATTTTACCTTTCTGAAAATTATCCAACTCCGATTCATAAAAGTCATTTAATGTTTGTGCATTTTTAGTATCCTCATCCAATACCGCTAAAATATCATGTCCTACCCCCGTTCCTAATGTATTAATGCCGCTTTCGTCAAATAAATTAACTAAAAGAATCGGATTTGCATCTGTCATTCCTCCGGAAACAAATTTCGAATCATTCATATACAAGGTGATAACCGGGCCCTTTTTATCGGTAATTGGTGCGGTAGAAATTCCGCCAACATATTGCTGATCGTCGAAACCGGAAGCATCTGTTTGTGCGTTATCGGCATAATAACTAAATTTCCCTTTTCCATAGTAATAGGCTATATCCTTAGGTACTATAAATGTATAAGCAAAATCACCATTCACCACACTTGCCTTTCCACGATAAATGGCATTCTTTTGTAAAGTAAAGTTACGTACATAACTTCCATCCGGAAATGCCGGAGCCGGGTCATTAGCTAAAGTAGCCACTTGAACAGGCTTATCGAATAAAGTAGGAAATACGATACCATTATAATTGCTTAACTTAACACCATTGGTATCAGTAACCACACCTTTAACGGTAATACGTGTGAGGGCTTTTATTGTATCATGGGTTACACTTAAGTTCTTGCCATTGATAAATGTATTTTCAATTCGATAATCTGCAAAAGGCAATGGTAAAGCCGGATCGCCTAACAAGGTAAACTTTCTATTATTTTCACTTTTTCCAACCGAGCCGTCGTTTTTAGCTAACTGGGTAACCTCACCAAACGTATAGTGTCGTCCTTCCGCATTTCGATTGAAATAGTTTTTATACACGGCATTATTCATGGCTTGATTATCGGAAGAATACACCAAACGAGTAGTCGTTAATAAAGCAATGGCCCCACCCTTTTTATTTAAAATCAATTCCTCACCGGCTGTAACCATATCTGAACGGTCATATCGACTGAATTGGCAAGTAGCCGTAATAAATACTGTCAACTTATCAAAATTGCTCAAGTCACGAATATCATCACTTTGAAAAACACGTTCATGACACCATCCCGATTCTCCACCATGTCCGGTATAATTCATAATCACTGTTCCGCTCTCAATTCTACGAATAATAGCATCGTGAACGTCCGGATAACGCGCACCGGCAGATGATTCTTCTTGTTTATAAGCGTCTAGGTAAATTTTATCGATATTATAAGTAGGTTGGGTAGCTCGAATTTGTTCGGCATAAGCATCCGATTGGTTGAGGTGCAGGTTTTGATTTTCATCATCTGCTACAAAAGTGATCATGTTGCGCCAACTACCGTATGAGTCTGCTTTGTAATGCTTAATTTTAGCTACAATATCTTGCGCTTCTTCTGCAGATTTAACCGGTAAACGGCCAATTGCAATATCTAATAGCTGATAGCCAGTTTCAATTTCAAGTCCTTCTGTCGGACTTAATAAACCATAAAAATCATCTGAACCATACGAATAAATGGTTTCAACCGTGGCAGCACTTTGATAAGTAGGTAGAAATGCACTGTTATTTGGAACGATATTTCTATTATCATAAGAACCATCTCCTATTAATAATAAATATTTCGGAGTTTTACTCAGGTCATTTCCTGCTCCATCATAAAAGAATTTTACAAAGTCGCGAATGCCGGAAATATCATTTTTGCCACTACTGAATTCATTGTATATTTTACTTTGCTCAACAACTATGGTAGTTTGTCCAAGTGCTTCATGAAATGCCTTTAATTCTAAAGCTTGGCTCATAAATTCAGCTGCAGTAACAATAATCAACTGCGGGTATAGTGGTAATAAGGCATGCAAATCTTGATTACTTATGGTTTGTGATGCTACAGGTGTTAAAAAAGTGGCTCCATTAAACGCTATATATTCGTGTAAAGAATCACTGGTAGCATTAAAAGAAAAGGTACTGCCATTGAACTGCCCCAACTGATTTATTGGTTCTGCTGGATTGGTTACATCCCAAACTGTACAATTCGTAGCTTGTTGCAATTGGTATTGAGTTACTTTACCTGCACCAACCATTCTTGAATCTCTAAAACTTAACTGATTGGTAGTTAAACTTAACGCTTGACGGAATTGTAACTCGGCATAATCGAACCATGCATTACCGCCGGTGGCATCATAAGAAACTGCCAATTGCAAATTAGTTCCGCCTACTACCAATGAAGTACTACGCCAAGTAGCATCCGCATAATCATTTTCGTATCCGTCGTATACAGCTGTAAAAGAATGCGTTTGAGCGTATTGCCCATTTAAAGTAACCGTTATATTTGAATTGGAAGTATGTTTTCCGGCTGTTGCCATAGTCAAGAGTACCGGTTCTGCAGCAAGTCGATTGGGGACATTAAAATCATAGGTTTTATTTTTAATGTTGGCAAAATCATCTTTTTCAAACCATTGACGACCCGATAAGGTGATATTTACTTCATCATTATCGCGATAAACAAAACCATCAGCACTCGTACTGGTTTGATTAAATGTTGCTAAATTAGGTAAGGAAGTGATTCGTTTACCCGGTCCTAAATCTGCGGTGATGAAATAATAATTGACATTACTATACAAGTTCTTTTCATGAACCATGCGATTTTTCAGTGAATCGTAATAGACTAGGTCAGCACCTTGACCATAAAACAAGATATAATCACCGTCATTAATTTGATGATCTGATTCGCCATAAACGTAAATTGGATTTTCATGCAAATCATCATATCGAAAGCTTCCATTGTATTGCGGAATCATACCTCCTCCATTACCATAAATGCGTATGTTGGTTGGGTCAATCGCGCTAACATTTAATCCAATGCTGCTTAAATAAGCTTTATCGAGTTTGTAAATACCGGTTTCAGTTGTAGTTACTTTAACCCAATTTCCGGTGGCTAAAACAGAGTGTGCCGCAACTGATTTGGTGTTTTTTAAAACCGAAGGAATTGGTTTTGGGAGATAGGTAACTTCTAAATCAAATGCCGTTAAAACTTCTAGCTGTTGTGTTTGCGAATTGATGCGCATTGGCAGCAACTCGATTTGAAGTACTTGTTTTTTGGCGACATCAGCAAGCGCAGAAGTGAGTTGGGCTTGAGCAGTTAATTTGCTTTGATTAACAGGTATCGTATATGGAAGTACTTGATAAGTTTCGTTCTTCAAGGCTACATTGGCTTGCATGCCTGATTTTAATGAAATTTGTTCGCCATACAAAGGTAAATAATTCGATAAATAACTGTTATAAGATCCATCGAAATAGTAGTACTGGGTTACTTGACCGTTAGAATTAGTATATTTATGCGGTTGTTCACTCCATTTAAGTTCACGATGTAAAAAAGTTGCTTTACTTTGCCCCAACAAAAGCAAGGGAGAAAAGAAAAACAGCACTATATAAATCGAAAAATGAAACTTCATTGCTATACTTTACGTTTAAATGTTCAGTCTTATCGAATCAACGAAACTAAGTAAATTAAATTGTATCCAATCACGAAAATATTAAAAATAAAAGGGTTAGTTGTTTACTTGCACCGCTTGATTATCAACAGCGTCCTAGTCACTTTGTTTATACTCTTTTCGGGTATTTCAAAAGCCCAAGACCTTAGTTTTAGCCAATTTTATGCTTCTCCACTCTATTTAAATCCTGCTTTTACCGGTATTCATAAGGCTAATAAGCTTTGCCTGCATTATCGAAATCAATATAATCCGCTTAAGAGTTATACATCCTATGCGGTCTCTTTTGATAAATACATTGATAAACTCAGCAGTGGCATTGGAATACAATTGGTTAAAAGTGATGCCGCCAACAGTGCGTTTCAAAACGAAGCAGTAAGCCTTAGTTATGCCTATGCCAATTCCTTTACTAAAAAATTAGCCTTTCAGGGTGCCTTACAAGTTGGTTATCAATATGAGCAGTTGGATGCCGACAAACTAATCGTGTACAATCAAATTAACCCAACTAACGGGCAAGTATTAGGGCCAATTACAGCGTATGAAAACATTACTACAAGCACTAAAAAAGGATTTGCCGACATTAATGCAGGATTTTTGGTTTACAATCAGAATTTTTATAGCGGAATTGCGGTAAAACACTTAACACAACCGGCTGTTGGTTATGTACAGGCCTCCGTATTGCCGGTATTAATTAATGTACATGCCGGTTACCAATTTCACAACCCGTCAAAGTTGATTGAAAAATCATGGTATTTTACGCCTACATTATTATTGGCAATTCAAGGAAACTACAAAGAACTCAACCTCGGATTTTACAGCGGCTTAAAAAATATTTTTTGGGGGATATCTTACCGAAATACCTTGTCAAATGCAGACGCCATGATATTTTTAATGGGTATTGGCGTAAACAATTGGCGCATTGGATATAGTTTTGATTACAATATAGCAACAAAATACAATGTGCCTCGTATTACACACGAACTAGCGTTAAGCTATGTTTTTTCAAAAACTAAAAATGGGGTTAGTGCAACCGAAGAATGGGGAAATTCCAAGTCTTCCCACAGACGAATGAAATGCCCTAAATTTTTTAAATAATACGTAGTTTTTGAAAGAAAAAGCTATATTTGCCAAATTGATTAAACTAATCTATTACTAATACAATAAAAGAACCATGAAAGTTAATTTTATTTATGCCTTGCTTGCAATAGCCTTATTAGCCTCTTCTTGTGGAAGTAGCGATACCGGCCTTTCTTCATCTACAGGCTGGCGTTACAATGATCCTAAATGGGGTGGATTTGAAACACATCCGTATGCCGGACAAGAAACTGGTCCGGGATTGGTTTTCATTGAAGGTGGTACTTTCAAGATGGGTGCTGTAGAACAAGATATTACCGTTGATTACAACAATATTTCACGTCGTATAACTGTGCCTTCGTTTTATATGGATGAATGCGAAGTAACCAATGAAAATTACCTGGAATATTTGTATTGGATTATGCGTACTTTTAATGGTACTTATCCTGAAGTATTGCGTAAAGCACTACCTGACACCTTGGTTTGGCGTGATAAATTAGCTTATAATGAACCTTTTGTTGACAATTATTTGCGTCATCCTGCCTTCCGTCAATATCCGGTAGTTGGTGTTAATTGGTTACAAGCAAATGATTTTTGCAGATGGAGAACAGATCGTGTGAATGAAATGATTTTAGTTAGAAACGGGATTTTAAATTTAAATCCGGTACAAAAAGATGCCGATAACTTCAATACAGAAGCTTATTTATTAGGTCAATATGCAGGTAATGTAAAAAGACCATTAAACGATTACAATCCGGATAACAATAATGGTCATGGTCAACGTTCTGTTAAATTAGAAGATGGTATGTTATTGCCTGACTATCGTTTACCAACTGAAGCTGAATGGGAATATGCCGCTTTATCTAATATTGGAAATAACCCGGCTAAAGGGGAAGAAAACAATTTGCATGCAAAAATTTATACTTGGAATGGCTACAGTTTGCGTGATCCGGGTTCTGTTAGTCAACAATGGCACGGAGCGATGTTAGCCAACTACAAGCGTGGTGCGGGTGATAACATGGGGGTTGCCGGTGGATTGAATGATAATGCCGACATCACGGCTCCGGTGAAAAGTTATATGCCAAATGATTTTGGTTTATATAATATGGCCGGTAATGTTAGCGAATGGGTAATGGACGTTTACCGCCCAATGTCTCCAATGGATGTAACCGATTACAATGCTTATCGTGGTAACGTTTATAAAACGAAAACCTTGGATGAAGAATTAAAACCGGTAGAAAAAGACAGTTTAGGTCGTATTATTTACCGTGAACTTAAAGACAGTGAAGCTTTAGCTCGTAGAAATTACAAAAAAGGTGATAACATTGATATGTATGATGCCGATAAAGAATCTGAAGTACGTTATGATTATGGTGTTTCTTCATTAATTAACAACCACGTGCGAGTTTACAAAGGTGGTTCTTGGAATGACAGAGCTTATTATTTAGCTCCCGGAACACGTAGATTCTTAGAAGAAGATCAAGCTACCTCTACTTTAGGATTCCGTTGTGCCATGACACACTTCGGAGCTCCGGAAGGAAGCCAATTCCAAGCCGGTAAATCTTTCAGAAGCGGTAAAAAACGATAAAAAATAATTCGAAAAAAAGCCCGACAAATAACATTGTCGGGCTTTTTTTATTCCTTTTCAGATCTACTACAAAAAGCAATTTCTTGAATTTATAAGTTAAAGCAGCCGGCAGTATTGGTAATTCGGTTGATGCATTTTTGTCAACCCAAATTGAAGCTCAATCCATAATAACTGCTCTATAAACCCAATCAAAACCAATTATCAATGCTGTTTTTTATCATCCTAGTATGGATTATATTAGTAGTCTACAAGTATTAATTATTATCGAATTAGTAAAGTTTACTTCCAGCTGTTTTCAGACATAAAAAAAGCCTGACACTCGAAAGCATCAGGCTTACTCAACTAAACCAAAACAGTTATTTTTTATAACGAGTTAATCCCGATTCAGTCATTATCCAATCCACCATTAAATCATCATCAGAAGATGGTTTATTGTGTGGAGCAAAGGATTTTCGATCAACAAATTCCTCGTTCATATCTGCAAATTTGATGTGTTTACCAACCGGTATTTCCATAAGTATTCGAACTTCCTGATTACGCCATAAACCTTTATTTTGAATAGAATAGTTATGAGGCAACAAAAACAGGCTATCGGTTTGACTGATTTGATAATCAATTTCACTTGCACGATCTCTTGCATTAGCTTTAGAATTACCGGAGGCATTGCGATTGAGCTTACAATGCAAAAAAGAATCCTTTGAAGGGTAAACAGCTACTCTTACATCTGATTGAACAAGGGTGTCCTTAAAAAAATCTTTTTTCATACGAATATTACCCATACTAATATTTACATGATGGGAATGATGCTCGAATAACTCGCGATCATTTGATGCCAAAATAATAGTTGATGCACTTATCGGTTTTATAGGCACATCAGTTGAGACCGTTTGTTCGCATTCAAAATCACTGGCAATTTGATTACCAATAATAATTAATGTAGTAATGCTCACCACCCAACTTAACGTAATAACGGTTTTCAGCCATTTGCCCATTGGACGAATTTTAAATATCATTCGAATTACTTTATAAATTATAGCAATAACGGGTAAAATGAAAACACCTAAAACAGCAATTATTAGTACTGATGCTATTCCTGCACCGGCAATAAACTTACTCATTATTGCAGGTACTACCACGCCACCTGCAATTAATACAACAATTAAAGCAAAGGCGATCGGCAATAAAATTAACAAGGCAAAAATCAGGGCAATCATTGCAATTACTTTTACAACTGTGCGAATAGCTTGTTCTAGGCCGCTTCTATTGGATTTAA
>JAHEYX010000014.1:0-8266 GCA_023251415.1 Chitinophagales bacterium | reverse complement strand
AAAGTTTTGATGAAATTCTTGTCCCATCCGTTGAAACTGTTCCTTTACTTGATTTCCTTCGGCTTGAAAATTACGTTTCATATCTTCAAATGAAACGGGGCGACCATGCATTGCCATTTTTTCTGCAGCCGTTTCCGCTTTTGGTAAGGCTACCCAAAGTATAATATATAATAAAGTACCGGTACCAAAAACGAATAGCGCTGCTGCAAATGCCAATCTTACAATTATAGGATCGATATTAAAGTAAGCGGCTATACCTGAACAAACCCCACCTAATACTTTGTCATCCGGATTTCTGTATAAACGCTTAAATCCGGTAGCATTCGATTGAAAATTGGTTTGTTGACGCTCTTGCTTTGGTTCCTCCGTCATTTCTTTAAATTGTTCGGGACTACCCATTAAAGCCATAACTTCAGCAACATCAGTTGGTAGTATAGCTTGTTTGCCATCATTAATTTTTTGTTGAAAAAGTTCAGCAATGCGATTTTCTACATCCTGATAAATTTCACTGGCTCCTTCAGAACCACTTAAATTTGACTTAATCTCTTGTAAGTACTTTTTTAGTGTTTCATAAGCCGTTTCATCTATTTGAAAGATGATGCTGCATAAGTTTATACTAATAATTTTATTCATGTCCTTGGTTTTAGTTGGTTGTTGATTGTTGTTGATTTTCGATACTATCACTTGTGGTTTGTTGAACCGCATATGCTAATTCTTCCCAAGTTTTACTCATAGCTAAAAGCACTTCCTGTCCTTCAGCGGTGAGTTTATAGTATTTTCTGGGCGGACCGCTTTTGGATTCTTCCCAGGTATAATTGAGCATTCCTTCATTTTTTAAGCGCGTCAATAGTGGGTATAAAGTACCTTCTACGACAAGCAATTTAGCGTTTTTCAGTGCGTCAATGATATCGGAAGCATAAGCTTCGCGACGAGCAATTATAGATAGGATGCAAAAATCTAGAATGCCCTTTCTCATTTGAGCCTGAATATTTTCAATATTCATGATTACTATTTTTTAATTAAAGAACTTATTTAGGACCAAATCCTCGCTTTGTACTTGGGCGATTATTTGGCTTTTGTAATTACGCTGCAAATGTATAACAATTTTAGTACTATGTAATACATAGTACTAAAATATTTTTATAATTATTTTTAGCATTGTTTTTATGTTATTTATATATTTGTATTTTATATTATTTTATAAATAGGCGCAATAATTCGCTTATGCTTTCCAATTAAATCAGGCTATTTTTCTTCCTAAATGATTGAGAGATTAGAATAAAACGTTAAAAATTTATCAAAACTTGCATAGCTTTATTAAATAACTATCTTTGGAAACGTTTAACCAGCAAAATCTATATGAAAAAAATCAACTACATTAAATCCTTTGCTATCACGGCACTTCTGGTATGCAGTGCTTTTGTACAAAGTTTCGCACAAGGAACCGATGATTATTTAAATGACATCATCAATCTTTGGAACAACAAAAAATACGATAAAGTATTTAGCCCATTAAAAGATTACAAAGCAAGTAAAAAAATTAGCGGGGATTTTGAAATTGATTATATGATTGCAACCAGCGCCAGCCGCAGTGGTGGAGATGCTAAAGAAGTAAAAGAATTAGTAGAAAACTTATTAAAAGATTACAGTTTCTCCAAAGAAGATGCTTCCTATATTAAGATTCAAAGTACACCTGAAAAATACGTTGCCGGTAAAAACGCACGTATGGATGAAGAGCGTATTGCGAATCGTGGTAAATTAGACGAACCAACTTCTAAGGAAGTTCCAAAACCTACCGGAAAAGGTACGGGTAAAATTGAAGACGATACTAAAGATAAAAAACCGGGTGTAACACCAGGAGCTACAACTTCTAAACCGGGTGCAGCCGGTGGCAATTGTGCTGATATCATTCGTAAACCTAATGTAACTCAAATTGTAAAAGGTGATCAAGTTATAACTGTTAAGCAAGGTTGGAGTTATTATGTGAGAAACGATTCGATATTCGCAATTCCGCCTCCATCAACTACCATTCGTGTTGCAGCACCACCAAAAAAATAACTTTAAGCTTTATAAAAAAGAAAGCCCCATCTTCAAACAGATGGGGCTTTCTTTTTTTTGAATCCTTTGTATTAATTCTTATCCAACTTGGCCAATTCAACTTTTAGCGCCGCTGCAGTTGTTTTAACTAAGGTAATTTCTTCAACTTTATTTTCTGAAGTAACGATTTCTTTCATCGCAAAATACAACTCTTTATTTTTCTCGGTAACAGCTACAATTGTAGCCGAATAATTAGCCGGAACATCCGACACAACATAGCTTTTAGCTTGGATATGGTAGGCCGGCATTATCCCATTAATCTTTCTAAATACCACTGATACAGCTGCATGCATGGCCGAATCCACTTTAATGGTTAAATTTGTTTTTTCCATTTTATTATTAAATCGATCGCAATTTATCCAGTGAAGATTTGTTGATTCAAAGTATAACATATTTTGATCAAAAGTAGAATCCAATTGTTCATTTGTAGCCCCTTTACTTTTATACGGCTTCTTTCTGTTATCGACAACATTTTCATGAGCCATGGCTTCTCGCCAAGTCAAATGATTGCCGGTTGTATCACCGACAAAGCAAGTCATGCCAACTGTATTGATCTTTTGACTGCGGGGTTTGAATTCCACTTGAATACTTGCTCCATTTTTTAAATGCAAAGATTCCCCTTTATAGGTTACGTTAATATAAATCATACCGGCAGATTGCAAGAGTTCATTTTCAGTTGTTACCGTATTCAAGTTTGCCAAAATGATGTCCGAACGTTTATAAAACTCTTTTAATTCAATCTGTACAAGGTCTTTAACGACTTCTTCTTTGGAATCAACTAAGGATTGTTTTGGAATGGTGATGATGGTTCCTTCTTTACCTGTAATGGTAATTTCATATTTTGCATTTTCTTCTTTAAACAGTTGCGGCTTTTTTGCCATTGTAGTAAAGATTGGATTAGGCAATTCAACGATTGGTGCAGCTACCGTTGATTCTTCCTTCTTCTCAACAGGTTTAACTTTTTCATTCTGCTTTACTTCTTCTACCGGTTCATCTTCTTCGCCTTCTTCTTTCTTAACTGCTTTATTTTCATTCGCTTCAACCGGTTCTTCCGTTT
This sequence comes from Chitinophagales bacterium, assembly GCA_023251415.1. Lineage (GTDB taxonomy): Bacteria > Bacteroidota > Bacteroidia > Chitinophagales > CAIODY01 > JAHEYX01. Next base: position 5,112 of record JAHEYX010000014.1, on the reverse strand, counting down.
CTTTAATTACATTCTTTTCGCTTGGTTTATAGGTAAAATTGGATTTATACGCACTTCCATATTCAAACAAAATTTCAATTCGACCATCTAAATGTTGATCGGCTGCACTGGCAGGATCTAATTGGCTATTATAGCTGCGTATTTCAAAAGTACGTTGGTCAGCAATTTTCTGATTCTTTTTCTCATCACCGTTTACGTCGGCATAGGCACTAATAAGCACCAGTGTTAAACCGGGCTTGTTGTTGTTCTTTACTACATCACGCAGCACATCAACGCCTTCCGGATTAGGCCCTGTAACGCCGGCACTAAAAAACAAAGGAATAAGAACAGGTTCTTGGGCTTTAACAAAAGTTATGCTTAACAGTTGTAAAGTCAAAAGTAAAATAAAATGGCGTTTCATTGGGTGGTTATAATTTAGTGAGCAAATGTAGGATATAGTTATTTATTGTTGCAGCAGATTTTTAATTTCTGCGAAAAAACGTTTATTTTCTTCATTTTCGGCTGCTTCGATGATACTGCTTTTTTCTTGATAAGTAAGATGAAAGCTCAAAGAAGCCCGATTGCCACCAACTTTTGGCGTATATTCAAATCGATACAAATGCAAATTATTACTTAAGGATTGATCAAGCAGATTTAATAAATCATTTTGGTGATAATATTGAAATTCAGGAAAGTTATAAAACACATTGGTGACCGGGTTAGATAACTGTGCTGCCGGCGATTGTTCATTGTTTTCCAGTGAAATATTGGTTCGATTAAAATCCGTAATTTGAATCATAAGTACTCCGGCTGTATTTTGCTGTATCCATTCTTTAAATGCAGAAATAAAGCGCGTGCTTGTTTCAAACCCATAATTGTCGCGTATTCCGGCATCCATTACTTCCAATTGCGGTATGGTAGGTAAGCTTACATTAGGTAGTACAAACGGAAAGGTACAATTGATGCGAAGGGCTGACATAAAACTAACACTATCAGCATTTTGTTGATGAAAGAATGCAGTAAAATCGACTGCATCTATTTTAGGTTGTTGCAATTTTTGGTTTTCGTAATTCGGTTTACACAAGTATGAAATTGGTTGTGGCGAAATCATTAATATTCTACCGTCATTAACGATAGTTCCGTTTATAATCATCCAGGGTATTTCAGCATTACGTTCTGGCTCACGGTATTGCAATAAGCGCTTATTTAAAATGCCTTTGGTATTGTCGTTGAATTGTTGTTCGAAGGCATAGGCCCTGTCCTTTTTATAAGTTTGACCGGCATATTTAAAATTCAACCAAGGAATAAACATATCGTTGACTGCTATGGAAGTAGTAACAGCATGCAATAAATCGGCAGCGATATTGGCGTTGTATTGCTTGTTTTGTAGTTCACTTGAACGATCCTTATTGCGCATATACAGTTCTCGGAAATAAGCCGCACCAAGCATTCCGCCTGATGCTCCGGTAATCAGTACGGTTTGTCGCATCAGTTGCCCGTTTAATAAACTGTCTAGTTTTTGCAAAACGGTAAAAGTCCATAATGCACTTCTACTGCCACCTCCACTAACATTAATGCAAATAAAGTAAGGCTTTTTACCCGGTTTTTGATTAGCCAACCATTGATTCAAGGTAACCAGCGTCTGTGCTTTATCTTGTGCTTGCTTAGTTGAGTCACACATTTTACTGAGATGAATTGAATCGTAACGCACAAGCTGATTTGCATAATTCAACCCAAATACCTGATTCTTGTATTTTAAACTATCTACTTTGGAGAAGAAATTCAATACCACAAACAACACAATAAAAACGGTAGTACGCCATCCTCTTAACCAATAACTAAAGGCACCAACGAGTATACTGATCACAGCAAATAACAATAAGACACTGGCTGAAGCGGGTATTCTAAAAAACGGATAGTCTATTAAAGAGCTTAGTCCGATAAGTATAAAAATAGTAGTTATTTCGATGAAAAGCGAATTGAAATAGTGTTGCCGGTACACCGATTGCAAAACCATCTTGCTGTAATGTTCGACATTACGTGTAAGTCGAATATGAATGGGTGAACTGAAATAATAATCCACCCGAACCGCATTAACTTCATGTTCATTGTCTGATTCGAAGGTTGTTCCCCATTGCAAACGTGAAGCTTTGATGGTTTTCTTGCGTATTTGTTCCTTTTTTATCCAAGAAAGCACATTTCTGTTGGTGCTAAAAAAGTACGTATTCGTAATCATGATGATGAGAAACAAGCCCGACAAATACCCTTCAATTAATACCAGTAATTCGAATCCGGTTTTCTTTTCACTTTGTGTTTGAAACGAAATAATTTCAATCACATTGACCACTATATAGATAAATGGAATGACGGAATTGTTTAGGTTGAATTTTAGAAAGGGTTCACGAACGGCAGCCAAAAACGGGAAGCGCCAACTGTGTAGAATGTAGGAAGTGATTTGCCAAATCATGATAAAACCTCCGGTAGCAAAACCTACAATGAAAAAACTGTAGAAACTCACTTTACCCATGTATTCCGGATCCAGGAACAAATATGGAATCCCCATACGCGTTCCAAAATTCGAAGTAATCATCGCAAAGAGCAACAGCCAAAAAAACAGCAATATTTGATGCTTTTTAAAATGCTGTAAAAGCAATTGAACCGGAAAGGAATAAAAAATATTCCGAAGTAGTTTCATCGCACTCAAAATAGGTAAATTCAATTGTTACTTCGAATACAAACGTTCACAACAAAATGTTCATTGTCTATAATACTAAGAACAGAGAAAAGCAGGCGAAGTGATTGGATTGTTTTAACTGAATATGTACTTTTGCGTTTATGACTAAAGAAGTAAGAGTACGTTTTGCCCCGAGTCCGACCGGAGGCTTACACATTGGCGGTGTTCGCACTGCATTGTTTAATTTTTTATATGCTCGAAAACACGGCGGTAAATTCATTTTACGTATTGAAGACACCGACCAAACTCGTTTTGTGCCGGGTGCCGAGGAATATATCATTGAAACCTTGAAATGGTGTGGTATAGAACCGGATGAAGGAGTTGGATATGGCGGTGAATACGGCCCTTATCGTCAAAGCGAACGTAAGCCAATGTATCGCCAATACGCCGAACGTTTAGTGGAAGCCGGCTACGCTTACTACGCTTTCGATACTTCGGAAGAAATAGAAGCGATGCGCAATCGGTTGAAAGCGGATGGTAATCCTTCTCCACAGTACAATTGGGCAATTCGCGAGTACATGAAAAATTCACTCACCTTGCCTGCGGATGAAGTAAAAGCACGCTTAGCAGCCGGTGAACCACATGTGATTCGTATCAAAATGCCGCGCAAAGATGAAGTTAAATTCCACGATTTAATTAGAGGTTGGGTGAGTTTTCAAACGGCACAAGTCGACGATAAAGTGTTATTGAAAGCTGACGGAATGCCTACTTATCACTTAGCTGTGGTGGTAGACGATTATACCATGAAAATTTCGCATGTGTTTCGAGGAGAAGAATGGTTACCAAGTGCGCCAGTACATGTATTATTGTATAAATATTTAGGATGGGAAGCTGAAATGCCGGAATGGGCGCATTTGCCATTGATTTTAAAACCTGATGGAAATGGCAAATTAAGCAAGCGCGATGGGGATCGTTTAGGATTTCCGGTATTCTCATTAGATTGGCAAACGCCGAACGGTGAATTGCAAAGCGGATTTAGAGAGCGTGGATTCTTACCACAAGCCTTGATTAATTTTTTAGTATTATTGGGTTGGAATCCGGGTGTAGTGCAGGAATTATTCAGTCTTGACGAATTAATTCAGTTGTTTGATATCGCTCGTGTGCATCATGCCGGAGCAAAATTTGATTTCGAAAAATGCAAATGGTTTAACCACCAATATGTTCAACGCATCAGTAATTCGGTATTAGCCGATGCCACTTTAAAAACATTGGCTGCAAAAAACATTAGTGTCGACCGTGCATATTTGGAGCATGTTTGCGGTTTAGTGAAAGAACGTTGTACCTTTATTAGCGATGTTTGGGACAATGCATTTTTCTTCTTTACCGCTCCCGAATCTTATGATTTAGATGCCGTAAAACCAAAATGGACTGCTGCTAAATCGGCTTTCTTTACCGATTTATGTAATGGATTAAACGCTATGCAAGATTGGTCACACCAAAGTATCGAAAGCCATTTCAAAGAATTAGCAGCTGCGCAAGGCATTAAAGTAGGCGAATTACAAATGCCGTTTAGAATTATGTTGTGTGGTGGTAAATTTGGTCCTCCGGTATTTGAAATTGCCGCAACTATTGGTAAATCGGAAAGTATAAGTCGTATCGAAAAGGCTTTAACCGCCTTTAACTAATCAACCTTAAACAACTCACTCATGATGGAATCTGCAAAGAATTTACCTTCACGAGTGAGTTTTAGTTGATTATTTTCATGAATCAACCAGCCTTTTGCTTGAAATAATCGGCATTCATCCAACAATTCACGGATTGCTGCCTCGCTAAAAAGTTTTGCCCCTTTCACTAAATCGCAGCCCCATTTGGTGCGCAGGCCGGTCATTATCCACTCGTTCCATTGTTCATTTTGCTGCAGTAGCTCAGTTTCCAATATTATTTTATTTTCTTGAAGCTGCTGGATGTACTGCTGATTATTAGACACATTCCAGCTACGGCTGGTTAAATCAAATGAATGTGCAGAAGGACCTATGCCTAAATACGCTTCATGCTGCCAATAAGCCGTATTGTGTTTGGCATAATTTTCCGACTTGGCAAAATTGGAAATTTCGTATTGTTCAAACCCCTGCGGTTCCATGAATCGGAGTAAAATATCCATTTGATCAGCTGCCTGTTCGTTTGCCGGTTGCATTTTTTTAGCCATTCGTATTTCTTTGGCTAATGGAGTGTTTGGCTCTACCGTTAAAGAATAGGCCGAAAAATGAGTCAGTTGTAAGGCGATAACTTTCTGCAAATTCGCTTTCCATATTGCATTGGTAGTGGTAGGCGTACCGTAAATCAAATCAATACTGATGTTGCTCAATCCGCAGTCTTGGGCTGCTTTAATGGCATAATCAGCTTGTTCAGCAGTGTGAGAGCGGTTCATCCAACTTAAATCGGCCGGAGCAAACGATTGA
>JAHEYX010000013.1 GCA_023251415.1 Chitinophagales bacterium | reverse complement strand
GTATTGCTAATCGTGGATTTTTCTACATACCGCATATTGCCAAAAAGTTTGAAGGCGATGGCGATACAACCCTTCAAAAATACCGTAAAAAACGTTTTACAGCAGTTGATAAAACATGGTTTGAAGCCATTATCGACGGTATGGAAGGGGTGGTTACAATGGGTACTGCACCAAACGCAAAAGTGCCGGGAGTAGTGGTTTGTGGTAAAACCGGTACAGCACAAAATCCGCATGGTAAAGACCACTCTTTATTTGGAGCCTTTGCCCCTCGTGAAAATCCAAAAATTGCAATTGTAGTGGTGGTAGAAAATTCCGGATTCGGAAATGATTGGGCTGCACCGATAGCCAGTTTGATGATGGAAAAATATTTAAACGATACCATCGCGGCCAATCGTATGGATATATTAAAACGCATGGAGGAAGCTAATTTGCTGCCCAGCTACGCTCATCCGTATTAAATCATTGCGCGTAAACTAAAGTACAAGCGCGTTTCTTTTAAACGATTGGTGGTTAATTCATAGCGGAATACCAAATCATAAAACGTAACAATATCGGCACCTAAACCATAACCGGCTAGCAAGTCGTTGTTCAATGGGTTTTTGCGGAAGAAGAAATTATCTTTTACATAACCCAAATCCACAAAGCCTTTCACATAAATATTGAATGGAAGGTTGTCGAATTTATCTGAAAAGGAGGTCAGTTTTTTCTTTACCAAACAATATTTTATTTCGTTGCGCAAGATGGCAAAATGTGCGCCGTCAATGACATAGTATTCATATCCGCGAACATAATCGTTCAAATAACCCAATGAGCGCGCTAAATTATAAGGTTGCGGATCAGGTGCAGAGGTTTTAAACTTTAACGATTGCAATAAAAAAATGCGGTTTCGAATGGGGGTGTATTTACTAACTTGACAAGTAAGCTCTGTTAAATTAACATTGTCCCAAGGAGTTAGTCCCCAACGCGTAAATTGACCGGTAAAGTAATACCCGTTTAATGGATAAGAACGCACATCGCGGTAATCCAACTCAATGAGGTAACGCACTAAGCCAAATTGCTGAAATTTTTTACCCCCCAATAAGTACTCGGGATTGGCTTTCATTAAGGTGTCTGTAATGGCGTAGGTGGTATAATTCAATTCCAAGTTATGGCGTACATGAATTTCTGTGCGGTAGCGAAATATGGCACCGGTTTGAAAACGTTGTTTGACAAAATGATCATCATCACGCAGAAAGAGCTGTTTGTTATTTTCAGTAATGTAAGCCGATTCTTTATTGCTGTAAAAAGACGAATAGAGTTGCAATCCTTTACGCATTTTTTTATCGATAAACGGGAAGTCGTATTGCAATGAAATATAGTTGGTATACCCCAATTCCAAAATGGTGGTCATGGTTTCGTTTCTTCCGCGCAAGTTGCGTTTAATTAAAAACACACCTGCATTCAAGCGTTGCGGATCATGTTTCTTTTCCACCCACCACACATTAAAATTTCGATCGGCCAATTCTACCACGGGTATCGGATAAAAGTACCAACGTTCTTTTACGGTAATAATAACTTGCAACGCTGCTGCAGTAGTATCTTGTACCGTGCAGCTCACCGAGTTGAACAAAGTGGTATTAAATATATTTTGTTTACTATCTGCCAGTTTTGTTCTTAAAGCGGCATAGGTAATAGTATCGCCGAGTTTAAAAGTAAGCTCGCGCAAAATGATACGATCTTTAGTTTTATGGTTGCCGCTAAGTTGTATACCGCCAATATATTGTTGTTGCGCATACAATGGGCGAAGGGCTACCCAACAAGCAACCAATAACAAGCTTGACAGAAATTTTTTCAAAGCGTAAAGTTTATTGCGCAATATTAAGCAGGCAAAGCAGCAATGAAAGCGTCGAGCAAAGCATTAAATTCTTCGGGGCGTTCCATCATAGGGGCATGGCCACATTTTTCAATGATGTGTAATTGAGAACCCGGAATCAAACGGCTAAATTCTTCTCCTACAAAAGCCGGAGTAATGGTATCGTCTTTACCCCAAATCAATAAAGTAGGAATTTTTATTTGCTCTAAATCATCGCGTAAATTATGGCGTATGGCCGATTTGGCGGTGGCAATAATTTTGATGGCTTTTATACGGTTGTTGCATATTTCATATACCTCGTCCACCAATTCTTTAGAAGCCATTTTTGGATCGTAGAAGGTATGTTCGGTGCGGGTTTTAATAAATTCATAATCGCCACGTTTTGGAAAACTGGTGCCCATGGCGCTTTCAAACAAGCCACTGCTGCCGGTTAACACTAAGGCTTTTACTTTGTCTTGGTGTTTCAAAGTATATAAAGCACCAATATGACCACCTAATGAATTTCCCAATAAAATTAAGTCTTTGTAGCCCATCAACTCAATAAATTCATTGGTATAACGGGTCAATCCTCCTAAAGAAGCTTCAAAAACACTCATTTCATAAATTGGTAACAATGGCACTACCACTTTATAACGTGTTTTATAATATTCGATTTGGTCTTTATAGTTACTCAGCGCGCCAAATAAGCCGTGTAAAAGCATCAACACCTCTCCGGAACCTTCTTCTACATAGCGAAATTTATCTGCCGTTTTGATTTCGTAATTCATTGGTAAATAGATTTTATTTTAGAATGTTCAATTCACTGACCGCTAATATAAATTTTTTATAAATAAATGCCCGTAATTAACGTAAAAATAAAATGCAGTTAAAAGTCAACATGCCGCATAAAAGCTACAGTGTCCACTGTAAAGAAAGATTGGCAACACGACCACTAACAGGGGCCCAAAGGGTATGATAAACAGGCATTTCGGCACTACCATCGTAAACCGGTTCAAACTTACTTTGACGTTGATTCAGCAAGTTTTCGACATTGGCCACTACACAAAAACGTTTCATTTTATAACGCAGCATTAAGGCCATAATTGCGTAATCAGGCACTTTTTGATACGATTGATTCAACTGTCCGGCAATGTATGAAGCTTCAATACCTAAGGCAAATGCGTCACTTAACTCCGCCAACAACACGGTTGAAACATTGTGCTTAGGTGTAGCTACCGGCAACGGATGTACTGCATCATATTGTTTGCGGGTGACCGTATTTACATAACACAAGTATAGTTCAAACTCGTTGTATTGCAAGCGCATATACGATTGAAACCCTGCAGTAACAACAGGTTTGGCAGCATTGTATAAATAAAGTTGAGTAAATGCACCGGTACTATCAGCAACAGGACTGCTAATGCGGGTGTAAAACAGCGCTTCGTTTAAATTGATGCGCCAGCCTTTATCCCAACGTGTTTGAAAGTTCAAATCGGCATTAGTGCCTTCTGCCAACTCCGGAGCCAAAGCTTTACCGGAAACATACCGCGCCAAATCGGTTTCCATATTGATATTGCTGAGGGCATGGCCAATTTTATAACCGATGCCTTCATTTACACGCATCGACCATTTCTTATTAAATTGATACAAAATACATAAGCGCGGCAATGGAAAAATTTGTTGCGAACTGTGCACATCCAAACGCACACCACCTTCCAGCGTTAGTTTATCAATGGGCTTCCAGGTATTTTGAACAAAAGCGCCAATCGTATAATAGCGATTGCTGTATATATTGCTCAGCGAATGGGGTAAGTTATTGAACACTTCGCCATTCCAGTTCATGCCGGCTACCCAACTAAAGTGCTTTACTTGCTGAAAACGAGAAAGCTCGCTATAATACTGCCATTGATTGGCATTAAAGCTATAAGCATTGGTAGATATTCCTTGTTTTAACCAACTGTTGCTGAATTTGAAAGTCCAGTTACCGCTCGCAGAAATTTGATGAACTAATTTAAAATCGGCACTGTGGCGTTGAGTGGTGCTAATAACATGATAAGCGCTTGCCAAAGGTTCGATAAAATACGACATACGTCCGCCACCTCTTTTATCTAAATTGCCATTGTAATTAAAGGTGAGTGTAGTTTTTGGATGCAGATACCAAATCAATTTGGGATGAATAACGGTGCTTGAAATAAACGGGGCATCGCTTAACCCGTCGTGATCGACATCACAAGCTTTAGCTAAGGTTTGTCCGACAAATAACGTGTAGCCTATTTTTTTGTATTTACGTGAAGTATAGGCGTTTATATTGGTTTCTTTTAAGCTGGTTTGATTAATCGTAAAACTAAGTTCTGGTGTTGTTTCCGGGTCTTTGCTCACCAAGTTAATAATTCCGCCAATTGCATCGCCTCCATATAATGTAGAGGAAGAGCCTTTTATAATTTCAATTTGTTTTAAATCCAATGGCGGGATTTGCATAATGCTAAAACCACCCGAAAGTCCACCATACAAAGGCAATCCATCGCGAAGCAATTGCGTGTATTTGCCATTTAACCCTTGCATGCGCGCCAAGGTATTGCCTGTGCCGGCACTAACTTGTTGCATTTGGATTCCGGCAATATCACCCAACAAACTGGAAATATTTCCGGGCATAATGCCATTCTCTTCTTTCATTTCCTCCAAACCCAATACTTCAACCCGTGTGGGCAAATCTTCGATGCGTGAATTGGTGCGCGAAGTAGTAATACGCACTTCATCTAAAGCATCCACTTCTACAGGCAGTTCAATTTTTAAAACTCCGCTATAAGGCAGTACTATAAAAAGGGTTTTGGTTTGGTACCCTAACAATTGCGCCGTAAAGGAGACAACACCGGTTTTTGAACAAACCAATTGCGCACGCCCCAAACTATCACAACTGCTACCATTACCGGTTCCGCTTTCGTAAATGAGCGCTCCGGCTAAGGGGACTTTTTTTACACTATCAACTAATTCAAACTGCACCGTGCTTTGTGCTGAAACCAAGTGCCAACAAAGCACCAAAGCCAACACAGCGTATAGCATTTTCATGGTAAATTATTTTAATTCATTGCCTTCTTTATCAAACAACACTTCTTTGGTTCGGAAACCGTTCTTGAATTCGAATTCATAATGGGTTTCGCCTTTATTATTAATGATTTTGTCGATAGCTACTATGGTTTTGTCTTTATAATGCTGCTGAAAACCATAAATCACCAAAGCCGGTACTTGAACAATAGTGATGGCAGTTTCGGTTTCTATCCATTTACCGGTTTCATCATAAACCACCGACATTTTAATTTTAGCAGCATAAAAAGTTGCTTCGTATTCATTGGCATTTTCTTTTTCCCAGCTCACTTGATCTACATTTGGAAATTGCGTTTGAAAAGCATGAATAACTGCCGCCGGAGGGGTTACCGCCTTTAGCGTTAAAGCGGATAACATACACCAAGCGGCTACTAGCAAAAGTTTAAACGACATACAAAAAAATTTAAAAATGAATAAAGTCAAATAAAGCCAATCAAATGTACGGCTTAAAATCCCATTTGCAATTGGTTTTTCGTGTAGGCCATTGATTTAACTAAAAATTTAATTTCAATGCATGCGTTAAAGCGGGTTCAAATCGTAAATTTGCATCCTCAAAAAATACCATTATGTCAAAAAATACCATTCGAGTTAATACGGAGAACATTTTCCCAATCATTAAGAAGTTTTTATACAGCGAGCCCGACATTTTTTTACGTGAGTTGGTGAGCAACGCCATTGATGCTACACAAAAATTAAAAACGTTAAGCAGCTTAGGTGAAGCGAAAGGCGAATTGGGCGAATTGAAAGTAAACATCAGCACCGATGCTGAAAAGAAAACCATTACCATTAGCGATAATGGGGTTGGTATGACCGCCGAAGAAGTTGATAAATACATTAACCAAGTGGCCTTTAGCGGAGCCGAAGAGTTTTTGCAAAAATACAAAGGCGAAAGTGGGGCTTCTATAATTGGGCATTTTGGTTTAGGCTTTTACAGCTCGTTTATGGTGAGTAAGCAAGTTGAAATTATTACTAAAAGTTATAAAGATGAACCTGCTGTGCGTTGGACCTGCGATGGCAGCCCGGAATACACCTTAGAAACAAGTGATCGCACCGAACGCGGCACCGATATTATTTTACATTTAAACGAAGAAAGCGAATCGTATTCAAATGCCGATACTGTAAAAGCATTGGTTAAAAAATTCGGAAAGTTTTTAGCCGTGCCGGTATTTATGGGCGAAGAGCAATTGAACAACACGCATCCGATTTGGGTAAAGAAGGCCAACGAGTTAAAAGACGAAGATTACCAAGCATTCTATCGCGAGTTGTATCCAATGAGCGAAGAGCCAATGTTTTGGATTCATTTGAATGTAGACTATCCGTTTAATTTAACAGGGGTATTGTATTTCCCTACTATCAAGAACACGTATGAAATTCAGAAAAACAAAATTCAACTGTACTGCAATCAGGTTTATGTTACCGATGAAGTAAAAGATATTGTACCTGAATTTTTAATGTTGATGCACGGGGTTATTGACAGTCCGGATATTCCGTTAAATGTTAGCCGCAGCTATTTGCAAGGAGACCCGAACGTACGTAAAATAAACAGTCACATTACTAAAAAAGTTGCCGATAAATTAGAAGAGTTGTATAAGAACGAGCGCGAATCATACGACAAAAAATGGGAGAGCTTGAATTTGTTTGTGAAGTACGGTATGATGACAGACGATAAATTTTTAGAACGCGGCAATAAGTTTTTATTGATGGAAGATACAGCCGATCAAAAATTATATGCTTGGGCTGATATCAAAACGCGTATGGAGCAAAGTCAAAAAAACAAAGCCGGTAAAATTGTTGTAATTTATACTACCGATCCGGTACATCAACATACTTATATTGAACAAGCACAAGCCAAAGGATATGTAGTTGTGAAATTAGACAGCTTGGTTGATAATGGTTTTGTGAGTCAAATGGAAATGAAATGGAGTGATGTTCAGTTTGTGCGTGTAGATAGTGAGATAGCGGATAACTTAGTAGACAAACAAGAAAACACCGACAGTGTATTGAGTGCCGAACAAAGCGAGCAAGTAAAGAAATTGTTTGAATTGCCATACGAAGGATTAAATGTGCAAGTAGAAGTGAAAGGATTAAGTACATCAACTGCGCCGGTAATTGCATCACAACCCGAGTTTGGTCGTCGTATGAAAGACATGGCAAGTATGGGAGGCAGCATGGGAAGTTTTTATGCGAATATGCCTACCGAAGTGCAATTAACGGTAAATGGTAATCATCCGATCTATAGCAGTTTATTACAAGCGGATGATGAACAAAAGCAAAAAGCACAAGTTCAACATTTAGCTGATTTAGCATTGTTGGGATTAGGCTTATTAAAAGGCAAAGACCTTACACGCTTTATTGCCGCCAGCTTTGATGGAATGAAGAATTGAGGAGAAAAGAGAGAGTAGTGAATAGTGAACCGGGATTAAACTAACCTAAACAGTTATTATAGTATTTGGCGGATGGAGTATTAGAATACGATATCCGCCTTTTATTTATAACAAATAGAAGTTTGCCGACTTAGCTGTAATTATCGTAGAATCATTAAAAATGCAACAAAGCATAACACTTTGGATTAAGGAAGCCCTTAAGCAATACCGAGCATAAAAAATGGCAAACAACGCATTCGAATGATTTTTGAAACGATTCGATTACAATTTAAGGTATAGCATTCATTTTTAAAAACCGTTCGAATTATTTCCAGAATCTTCCGCATCATTTCTAGAATGGTCCGCAAACATTTTGGTTCGTTCCGAAGACAGTATAACAATTTTCGCTGCCAGTTTGACACCTTATTTTAATGAATTGATTGCATTTTGGGAGCGTGTAAGGGTGCAATTCCCCTGTGCGACTCGATTAGGCAACACCATAAAGAGAGAAAGTAAAAAATGCGAGATTTTACGAAAACCTCGCATTTTTTACTTATTTTTAATTTAGAAAAAATATTCATTATACTGCTAGAACGGACTTAAAAAATCTTGTTGAATTAGGCTTTTAGAAATAATACAAGTTAATTTGAAGAAACAAAATTTTATAAAATCCAGAAAATTTGATAGCAATTTGAAAAAGTATAAATTATAATAATGGCGATTACTTAACAGCCGTTTGGCAAGTTTGCGAATTTTGTTGTAAACACATGTTTGCTTTCCGCAAGAAATTTTTCTTTATTTGAAAATAAACGGTTACGAAATTTGCAACCTCTCCAAGCAGTGGAACGTGGTGTGTCTTAAATCGATTTCATAAAACGAAATTGAATGTTAAACAAGAACATTTCCTCCTACTTCGCATTCTAATTCTTACGCTATAGTTATTGCGACAGCTATTGTTGTGTAACACCAATTTTTATTTCAGAAATTTTGTATTGAAAATGGCTTTAGTTGATAAGTTACATTCGACTCAAAACCTCAATTCTTACAAAACCTATAAATTCTCCTTTTCGTAATTTGAGCTTATGTTTTCGATTGACTACTAATCAAATCTTTGACTTTGTTTATGCGCTGCTCAGTTTTGTTTAGGTGCTGCTCGATTTCACAAAGGCTCTGCTTTCAATAACACAGCTTATGCATATTAGGTAAATGATGATAGTTACTCTGAATAGGGGGCTCGCTTTCTGTTGTTAAACTATTGTAATAAGTGCTTATTTCATTGAATTTAATGCTTAAACTATCGTTTTCAGTCGCTAAACCTTCGTTCCTTGTTACGCTTGTTTGATTATAGCTGTTAATGGTAATAAAAGTTTGTGTGTACTGTTTCTTGTCGGTAATTGTTGAAACGGGTCTTGTTTTTGTTTGTTAAGTACTTCATTGCTTGTTGTTTAGTTTTCGATTTTGTATCTAATTATGCTTTATTTTATGTTATCGTATAATTAAGCGCTTTGGAGTAGCTTTAATTTTTGATGCTTACTTATACTAAATTAAGTCCATGGCGGCTTTTAGAGTAAAAGGTTTTCTACTAAAATGGGCATTACTATATGGTGTTTAAACAGCCTTCTTTAATTCAAATCACTTGCAATACTGACACCAATCAAAGCTGTTAAACTATTTAAGTGTACATTTACATTACTATATAGCAACCACTATCATCTTGTCCCGAACGATATTTTCTTAAATACCGGCATCGGCACCTCATTTTCGTAGGCCGTTTCACTTCCATCTTTTCACATGAAATTACATATCAAGTATATGGTGAGTTTACGCTGTAAGTTGCTTGTAAAAGAAGAATTGCACAAATTGGGAATAGACTATATTAGTGTCCATTTAGGAGAAGTAGAACTTCTTGAAAACATAACTCCGACTCAATTACGGCTGCTTAAAGGTGCATTGCTTAAATCGGGATTGGAAGTAATGGAAGACAAGCGTGCAGTATTGATTGAAAAAATAAAGAACTTGATCATTGAAGTAATTCATTATGATGAAGAAGCTCCGGTGGTAAATTTCTCCACCTTAATTAGTAAGAAATTACTTTATGACTATACGTATTTAGCCAATCTGTTTTCTGAAACAGAAGGCTGTACTATCGAGCATTTTATCATCTTACATAAGATTGAACGGGTTAAAGAATTAATCATTTACGACGAATTGAGTTTAACACAAATCTCCTATAAGATGCACTACAGCAGTGTTGCGCACTTGTCAAATCAATTTAAAAAAATCACCGGACTAACCCCATCGTTTTTTAAATCATTGAGTACAAAACGAAGAACCAACTTAGAAAACCTGTGATGCACCAACTCCATTATGTAGAATGATGTAAGCTTTACTTAGAATTGTGTAAACTGTTATAGTAGTGTTAGTATCATTTTTGCAGGGCTAAGAAAATTCATTCTTTGCAAAAATAGTTTAAAATGAGTACTACAACATTGCCTATTAAAAAAGAACCTACGATGGTTTCTCCTGCCGACAAAAAGAAAGGCGCAGAATTACACACGAAAGCTGCTGAACATCATGAACAAGCTGCAAAAAGCCATCATGAAGCTGCTGGTCATCATGAAGCCGGACATACCGATAAAGCTGCTGCAAGCACCGTTATCGCACAAGGTCATCATACCTTAGCAGGTGAAACGCAACGTGAAATCGTTAAGCATCACGTCATCTTAGCCAAAGCGAATTCGAATTAGTCGAATTATAATTCCAAAGGCATCCTGTGGTTGCGGGATGCCAATTTGGAATTTATTCAGACAAAAAAAAACAGCACAATGAATACGAGTAAATTAGGGATCTGCTTAGATCACAGCAGCGCGCATTTAATAGAATTTGTGGTTGAACCCATGGAAACTAAAACTATACTTTCTTCTTTTACTCATGAAAAGAAAGAAGTAAAAATCAGTAAAAGCGAAAATGTAATGCATCATGCCGAACAACATGAAAATGCAGCCTATTATAAAAAACTGGGCAGTATCATCATCAAATTTAAAGATGTGGTATTATTTGGCCCAACAACAGCGAAACAAGAATTGTACAATATGCTAAAGGCCGATCATTTGTTTGATCACGTTAACCTTCAAGTGAAACACTCCGATAAGATGAGTGCCAACGAACAACATGCTTTTGTACGAGATTATTTTAAAACGCATTTAATTGACTTTAAGGCCGGAGCCTTCAATTAAGATTTATATCGAACACGATACGGCGCATCACCTTGCAATAGTAAAATATGGCATGTGGTGCGTTTGTTGTTTTTGGTACTTGCGCTTTCATCAAAGTATATCGGAATTTTGTAACGATTACCTTTTTATATGTAACGCCGTTGGGCGAGGTTGACGCACCTTTGTATCCTATTCAATCAAACAGTAATTTTTAAAAGAGCATCAACAATTCAATGATAACTCACAAACCCCTCTCTATTATGAAGAAAATTGTATTCGCCTTTAGCTTGTTCACGCTTATTGGTTCAAGTGTTTTAATCGGTTGTAAATCATCTGCCGATAAAGTGGAAAGTGCACAAGAAGACGTTAAAGAAGCCAAAGAAAATTTAACGGATGCAAACAACGCCTATTTAACGGATTTGGAAAATTACCGCAAAGAAGAAGCAGAAAAAATTGCTGCTAACAATGCCAGTGTCGAAAAATTCAAAGCGCGTATTATTCACGACAAAACTACTGCAACTGCCGATTATGAAAAGCGCATTACTGAATTGGAAAAGAAAAACACCGATATGAAAAAGAAATTGGATGATTATAAAGCCGACAGCAAAGAAAGTTGGGAACAATTCAAAACCGAATTTAATCATGACATGGACGAGTTGGGTGTTGCCTTTAAAGACTTAACCGTAAAAAATGTTAAATAATAAAATCATACTTCGCAGACTTTATTCTACTATGAAATTACCATTCTACCTACTCCTTGCACTGCTCTTTATTCAAACCGCTGTCATCGCACAATCCACTAAGGAAGAACGTCAACAAGATCGAGAAGATCATGATGTGCGTAATAAAATTACGATGGGTTTTAAGTTGGGTCTTAATTACGCTAACGGGTTTGATTGGAGTAGTGCAAAATTTGTAGCCAATTCGTTTGTTGGATTAGCAACCGGTACTTTCATCAGTATCCCGCTTTCTACCACCATCGGCTTACAACCCGAATTGTTGTTTTCACAAAAGGGATTTAGAAGTGATGGTTTGTTGAACGGTCAAAGTTACAGTGTAACACGTACTACTAACTATTTTGATTTACCGTTACAGGTTGCTTTTAAACCGTTAAAAGGAATAACCATTTTAGTTGGACCGCAATACACGTATTTAATTCGTCAAACCGATGATTTTAAAAGCGGTCCGTATACTACTCAACAAGCATTAGCCTTTGAACAAGCAACCGTTAAACGCAATACCGTTAGCTTATTAGTTGGGGTTGATTTAACCTTACGCCATTTGGTTTTAAGTACTAAAGCCGGAATGGATTTACATCAGAACATAGGCGACGGCCCTCCTCAGACACAACGTTATAATTACTTGTGGTTGCAAGCTTGTGTTGGTTATCGCTTTTACAATAATCGTTAAAAAATTGATCAACATGAAAATAAAAATAGGATTAACCGAAACGCAATTAGAACGCAGTGTGCAATTACTAAGTGTACAATTAAGCAACGAAATGGTACTGTACATTAAAACCAGAAAATTTCATTGGAATGTCAGTGGAGATAGTTTTATGGAATTGCATAAACTGTTTCAAGAGCAATACACCGAATTAGAAGAATCAATAGATTGGTTAGCAGAACGTATCAACCAATTGGGAGGAAAAACCATTGGTACTATGAAAGAGTTTTTACAAGCCACACAATTAAAAGAAGCGCCTAATAAATACCCGGCAGCTAAAGAAATGTTGAGTGAATTATTAAATGATCGAGAAGCGATTATTGTTCAATTGCGTAAAGATGTTGTAATGTGTGCCGAAAAAATTGTGGATGCCGGAACCGCCGATTTATTAACCGGTTTGATGGAACAACATGAAAAGATGGCTTGGATCATTCGTCGTTACTTAGATTAATTCACTTATTAAAATACCCCCAATTATGGAAGCAATTAAAAACAACAAATGGACTTTAGACAAGTCGCATACTACCATCGGATTTAGTGTTCGACATTTAATGATTTCGCACGTGAAAGGTCATTTCAATACGGTGGAAGCAAATATTTATACTACCGGTTTAGATTTTACTACTGCACAAATAGATTTATTTATTGATGCAGCGTCAATCACAACCGGCGATGCTGAACGAGACATGCATTTAAAAAGTTATGATTTTTTAGATGTCGTGAATCACAAACAAATCACCTTTACGGCAACAGAAATTGGTTTAGCACAAGCGGAAGATGTACATGAGTTGTGGGGAGATTTAACCATGAAAGGAATTACGAAAGCCATTAAACTGGAGGTCACTTTTAACGGCAACTTATTTGATCCATGGGGAAATCAAAAAGCGGGCTTTAGCATTTGCGGAAAAATTAATCGCAGTGATTGGGGCTTGATTTGGAATTCGGCAATGGACGGCGGAGGTGTATTGGTAAGTGATGAAATAAAGATTCAATGTGAATTGGAATTGCTACTGGTAGACCCCAAAATGCTGAGCATGCAAGTAAGTGATGCAAAGCAAGTAACGGCAATCAACTAAAATCACTCCAATCACTTATTATGTCAAAAGAAGAAAAACGCTTTACGCCACAATTACAATCGGCGGAAAGCAAATTCGAATCAGGTCATGCCACGATTAAATCTAAACCGGAGCCGGGGAAGACAAAAACCAAAGCCAAACGCAAACGCATTGCGAACAAATTGCACCCCGGATTCTGAATTAACAAAACGGTAAATCGTATACAAACAACCAAGCAAATGAACAACGTACTCTATCTTATTGCTGTGCTCTTAGTGTTATTATGGGCTTTAGGTTTCTTTGCCTTCAATGTTGGTGTAACCATTCACTTTTTGCTGGTATTGGCTGTTATGGCGGTATTACTGCGTATTATAAAAGGAACAAAAACAAATTAAATAAACAATAAAATCGTTTTATCATGGAAAAATCAAACAATGTAGGTCAGGTAGTTGGTGCGTTATTAATTGGAGCTGCTTTAGGTGGCATAGCCGGAGTATTATTTGCTCCGAACAAAGGAAGCGATACCCGCAGAAAAATTATGGACAATGGTGAAGACATTGCCGACGCTGTCAAAGACAAATTAAATGACTTTTTGGAAGAGGTGAAAAAAGAAGTTGAGGTGGTGAAAACCAAAGCCAATGAAATGTTGGAAGCGGCTGTAGCTCAAGTAGATCACGTTAAAAGCAATAAGTAATTATGGAAGATAAAGTCAACTTCGCAGAGCCGCTTTGTATCAAAGCAGAACAACTGGGTCGAACCAGTTTTAAATTGGCAAAATTGCA
The DNA here is from genome assembly GCA_023251415.1 of Chitinophagales bacterium. Lineage (GTDB taxonomy): Bacteria > Bacteroidota > Bacteroidia > Chitinophagales > CAIODY01 > JAHEYX01. The sequence continues at coordinate 5,278 of JAHEYX010000013.1, read as the reverse complement.
ACTCATCGACAAATCGGCTGAAATGGGCGCTGCATTTATGGTATCGGCTTTACTGGTTGGCTTTATCATTCTTTTTGTTTTTAGCAGTACGATTGCCTTAGCTTTATACATGGGGGAGTTATTAGGAAAAAACTATTTCGGGTTTTTAGTAGTAGCCGGCATAGGATTGTTAGTTACAGCAGTGTTATTGCTATTGCGCACACCAATGCGCCAATCGTTCACCAATACTATTATCATGAAATTACTTAACGAACAGCAATGGCCAAAATAGATCAACGTATAGATTTGAAAATGCAAATTGAAGCACTTACCGTTCAGCAAAAGCAAGAATGGGAATTGTTGAAGCAAGAAATGAATACAACGATTGCCGCTTTACAGCCTGCCAGTATTTTGCGTAATTCATTGCAACAAGTTAAGTCCATCGGAAATATTAAAGAAACCATTATCGGTACCGCCTTAGGATTAGCAACCGGTTACATCAGTAAAAAAATTATTGTAGGCAATTCGCATCAACCCCTCCGCAATTTATTCGGGAATTTAATTCAATGGGGTATGGCAAATTTAGTAAAGAAAAATGTAACCCTTATTGAAACGCTTACTACAGAAGTAGCTCATAAGTTAAACAGCGACACTCCTGCAGCAAGCTCTTGACATTTACAAAAATGAACAATGCAATAGCATGATTCCAACTATCGGTACAGCCATAAAGCCTATTGCGTCTAAAGTGATTTCCATTTACAAATACTTGGATCGGAGCATTCACTTTACATTACAGTACACAAAAGCTGCACTCGCCGGACCATATGAATGGAATGAATTGTTTAGGCAATGTTTTATTATCGGATACCAATCACTGCCACTGGTTGCCATCACAGGATTAATTTTAGGAATTGTATTAACGATTCAATCTCGACCAACATTAGCCGAGTTTGGAGCGACCTCTTGGCTACCGGCTATGGTTACTACTTCTATATTTCGAGAAGTTGGTCCGGTGATAACCGGGTTATTGTTTGCCGGCAAAATTGGCTCAGCCATAGGTGCCGAATTAGCTGCAATGCGGGTAAGTGAACAAATCGATGCCATTGAAGTATCCGGCGTAAACACGTATCAATACTTAATTGCACCCCGCGTAACAGCAACCATTACCATGTTGGTTATACTTACCATTTTCAGCATGGCTTTTTCTATGTTCGGAACATATTTAGGAATGAACCTTAATGGTGTTTTGCAATTCCGAATTTTCTATGTTCAAGCCTTAGCACATATTTCATTTATTGACTTAATCTCTTCGTTAATTAAAAGCGCCATTTTCGGATTCGCCATTGGTTTGATTGCAACGTACCAAGGATTTTATGCAACAAAAGGAACAAGTGGTGTTGCGAAAGCAGCAAACAAATCAGTGGTTTATGCTTCTTTAGCTATTTTTATTATTGATGTTATTGCCGTTCAAGTAACGGCCTTCTTTCGTTAAACCCAATTGGTTCACCTCGCATCTCATTATGCCAACAGCAACAACAACTGATTTAGTAAGCATTGAAAAAATGAATTTAAACTTTGGGAACCATGAAGTGCTCAAAGCTTTAAATTTAACAGTTGCTGCCGGTGAAAACCTGGTTATCATGGGACGTTCCGGATGCGGCAAATCGGTTTTAGCGAAATGTATTGTTGGACTGGTACAACCCGATTCCGGCTCAATTCGCGTTTTAAATGAATCGATTTTAAGCATTGCCCCCAATCAGTTAAATGCCCTGCGTAGGCGAATAGGCTTTTTATTTCAAAGCGGAGCATTGTATGATTCCATGAACATTGCCCAAAACTTAGCATTCCCCTTACGACATCACAAAGAGTTGGATAAAAAGGCGAAGCGCTTATTGGTGGAAGAAGCACTAACTCATGTCGGCTTAGCAGAAAACTATTATGATATGCCCTCTTCTTTATCAGGAGGTATGCGCAAACGAATTGCATTGGCACGTACCATAATTATTAAACCCGAGCTGATCCTGTACGACGAACCTACTACCGGACTGGATCCGATAACTGCACTCGAAATTAGTGAATTGCTAATCAGCATACAAGTTAAATACAAAGCAGCAGCAATAATTATCACACACGATCAGGCCTGTGCACGCACAACAGCCAATCGCATACTGGTAATGAATAACGGTGCTTTTATTGCTGAAGGCAGTTATGCGCAATTAATGCAATCAGCAATACCCGAAGTACAAGCACTCGTACACCCTTAACCAACACCCTAAAATGGAAAAAGCTTTTTATACCAAAACCAAATTGATACTTTTTGTAAGTGCTGCACTGTTGTTACTGGCAGCAGCCGTATACTTAATTGGCAAACCGAAGTTTTTGTTTGAATCAACGTACCCCTTACATGCTTATTTTACTACCGTAAACGGATTGCAAGTGGGAAACAATGTGCAGTTTGCAGGTATTACAGTTGGCGCTGTTACGGCAATTCAATTGGAAAGTGACAGCAGTGTAAAAGTTGATTTTGAACTATCGAACACTACACGTCCGTTTGTTAAAAGTGATTCCAAGGCAGCAATAGGCAGTGAAGGCTTAATGGGCAATAAAACATTAAACATTACCTATGGCTCCAGTCATGCACAAACCATAAATGCCGATGCAACACTAGAAGCCATCGTACCGGTATTGTTGGATGATGTGATTTTGAAATTAAAAATTACAGCCGACAATTGCGTAAGTATTTCAGAAGAACTGCAAGGCTTGCTGAGTCAAATCAGAAGCGGAAAAGGAACTATCGGTAAACTACTCAATGATACTTCTTTTGCGGAAAGTTTACACAGCACCTTAATCGATTTAAAAAGCAGTAGTCATGATTTAAAAAGCACTATTGATTATACCAAACAACACCCATTGTTAAAGGGCTTGTTTAAACAACAGCCGGCAGTAAAGCGGGATACAACCAATACGAAGTAGATTAAACGCTTTTATCTTTATTTCAATGTGTGAATGATGTAACGAATACCAACAGCGGTATAACAGCAACGGCAGGCAATAAGGTCAACTTTGTAGCATATTATTAAACCAATACATTTATGCGACCATTGTTACTCTTTATTTTAGTGCTGCTGTTTACTTCAAGTATAAGCGCTCAAACCGTTGATAAAAAATGGAACATTGGCTTTTTAGGCGGTGCGGCCCAATACAAAGGCGAATTAGGAAATGATTTCTACCGCTCTGACATGGCATTTTATGGTATGGGTGGAATTTCAATTTCACGTTATATCGGTACCCATTTCGATTTGAACCTACTGGCTACTAAAGGAACAATTGGATATTCAAGACCGAGTGGTTCATTTAATCAAAATGTTTCGACTGCCGGCATGAACTTCCGCTTTCATCTACTCGGACCATCTTCGGTGGTTCGTCCGTTTTTATTTATTGGAGGGGGGTTTTTGTTGTTTGATAAAAACATCAATATCACTTCAAAAAATGTAGACTATGCTGCCCCTTCTTGTGGAGCAGGTATCAATTTTCAACTGGCTCCTTCAGTGATGTTAAATATTCAGGAAAATTACATTTACTCATCTGCTGATAATAGAGATGGTAAAATTAGTGGTGTCAATGATGCTTACTTGTTTCACTTAATTGGTATTTCTTTCAACTTCGGGAATAAAAAAGATGAAGACGCAGACGGTGTTGCCGATCGATTGGATAAATGTTCAAATACACCTAAAGCCTTACCGGTTGATAAGCAAGGTTGCCCAATCGACCAGGATAAAGATGGTGTTGCCGATTATTTAGATGCGTGCCCTGATCAATTTGGATTTGCAGCTTTAAAAGGCTGTCCGGATCATGATCAAGACGGAATTGCCGATAAAGAAGATGAATGCCCGGATGCGTCCGGAACTGTTGCCTTAATGGGTTGTCCGGATAAAGACGGGGATGCTATTGCCGATAAAGATGATCGCTGTCCGGATGCTGCCGGTTTTCCAAATTTAAAAGGCTGCCCGGATAAAGATGCGGATGGTGTACCGGATATTGACGACCGTTGTGCCGATACCAAAGCCATGTATAAAGTAGACCTAAACGGCTGCCCCAAAGATGATGATAATGATGGGGTGTTGAATGAAGAAGATGCTTGCCCAACGCTCGCCGGAATCCTTTCGCTTAAAGGCTGCCCGGATACTGATGGGGATGGTGTTGCCGACAACGAAGATCATTGTCCGAAAGTTATTGGAACCATAGCCAATAAAGGCTGCCCGGAATTAACTAAAGAAGATGCAAAAGCCATTACCACTATTGGTAGTAAATTGTTTTTTGAAACCAACAGCGCTAAACTACTTACAGCCTCTTTTGTGCAGTTAGATGAGTTAGTAAAAATTCTTCAACGTTACGAAGCTGCAAACCTACAAATTGGCGGACATACCGATAATCAAGGCGATGACACTTATAATTTAACCTTGTCGCAACAACGTACCGAAACTGTAAAGAACTATTTAATGGGGAAAGGAATAATGGAATCCCGATTAACTGCCATTGGTTATGGAGAAACACAACCACTTGCCGATAATGCAACAGCCTTAGGTCGTGCAAAAAATCGTCGTGTTGAATTGAAAACTGCCTATTAATTTTTTTATACAAACTTAAACCCATCAAATGAAAAATTACACCCGTGTTTTATACTTATTGATAGTACTAATGTTAAGTGGTAAAACTTACGCACAACAAACCGTTCAGCCCGGCAATGAAAATTACGGCAAGACTTTAAATATAGGTATCGGACTTGGCGGTTATGCCGGTTACTACAGTTATATCGGGCATGAACTTCCGGTACTGCATTTGGATTATGAATTTGATATCGCCAATCAATTTACATTGGCTCCATTCATTAGCTTTTTTACGTATTCGCAAAGTTATTATTGGGGAAGCAATAAAAACCCGTATCGTTATTACAATTATCATCAAACGGTTATTCCTATTGGCATAAAAGGCACTTATTATTTTGATCGTTTATTACGCTTAAATCAACATTGGGATTTGTATGCTGCCGGATCATTTGGGTTTGCATTTGTAAGTACCAGATGGGATACGGATTACTATGGAGATAAAAAATATTACCAAGGCGCTAATCCACTTTTTGTGGATTTACATATAGGAGGCGAATATCATTTTCGCCAACGCTTGGGTTTAATCGTCGACCTGTCAACAGGGGTGTCGTCAATAGGTTTAGCAATTCACAATTAAAAAAAACACGACAATGGAAGCATCAGAACTAGAAAAAGCAAAGGCCTATATTACA
>JAHEYX010000262.1 GCA_023251415.1 Chitinophagales bacterium | reverse complement strand
AGCAGTAACTGAAAGCTTTTCAATTGTTTTTTCTAGAGCTTTTAACGAGTTTCGCTTATCTTTCGCAAAAATGAATGTTACATGGACGGAGTTCCTGCAAACTGGCAAATTCAAGCTGCAAATCAGCAAAAGGCATACAAGCGCTTTCTAGAAAAAGCCGACTTGCGTAAAACCTTACGCGTATTGCCTGATTTGCATGAAAAGGCATTCGCAAAAATTGATTGTTTGCAATGTGCCAATTGTTGTAAAAACTATTCGCCTCGATTTAAATCACCCGATATCAAACGTATTGCTAAACACCTGAAGATCAAGGAAACCGATTTTCGTGAAAAATACCTGCAACTCGACAGCGACGGGGATGAAGTGTTAAAAAGCAAGCCTTGTCCCTTTTTAGAATCCGACAATACCTGCGCTATTTACGATGTACGCCCTTCCGATTGCAGTCGATTTCCGTATACCGATGAAGATGTATTGCTGAAACGCAAAAACTTAACCTTGATGAACGCGACGGTTTGTCCGGCAGTTTTTGAGGTCATGGAACAATTGTTAAAAATCTAAATTTGAATTTACCATAGAATTAGTAATTTGGATGCAGAAATAAGCTAACGTCATTTTACTTTATGAAGAAATACCTGTTTTTGCTTGGTTGGATTGGTTTAGCTGTAAAGGGCTATGCCGGCGGCTTTCAATTAAATTTGCAAGGCAGTGCGCAAGCAGGTATGGGCGGAACTGGGGTAGCAATGGCTCAAAACAATGCTATACTTTATTACAATCCCGCTGCCTTAGTTCATTACAAATACTCCGGTTTTTCATACCATGGTGCTTTAGTTAGTGCCAATTCAACGTTTACACCGGCACAAAACCCTTCCGGTTTTGAACGTACCGCTAATCCACTTGGTACACCTTTTTCAGCTTACTTGTCAACTCGCTGCCACAGTTGTGGGGATAGCAGCAAATGGGCCGCAGGTATTGCCATCTACACACCGTTTGGTGCTAAAATGAAATGGAGTGATGATTGGATGGGTAAATTTATTTTGCAAAACATATCACTCAAAACAATTTTTGTACAACCTACTATGAGTTTGCTCATCAACAAATTCTTGAGTGTTGGGGTAGGTAGTGTTGTTGGCTATGGAAGTATGGAATTAAATAAAGCATTACCCTTGTATGGCGCCAATGCCAATCCCGCTGCTGTTAAACTAACTGCCACCGGCAATGGTATTGGGTTTTTAGTGGGCTTGTATTATACCATCACACAAAATTGGCATGCCGGTTTCGTATTGCGGACTCCGGTAGGTATGGCTTTCAATGGAGGAAAAGCAGCCTTTACTAATATTCCGAATGCGGTAATCGACAGTTTTCCGAATACGAATTTTGCAACCGCATTTTTTCTGCCGGGATCAGCAACAGTTGGTGCTTCTTGGCAAGCCAATCAACGCTTGACCTTGAGCGCCGAAGCCCAATTGGCTTTTTGGAATACGTATGATAGTTTACGAGTAAAGTTTGCAAAACATACCGCCTTATTGCAAGATATTCATACACCCAAAAGATATGGAAACTGTTGGACGTATCGAATAGGTGCACAATATGAATACCGCAAGTTTGCGTTCAGGGCTGGTTTAGTATATGATCAATCGCCTATTAAGCCCGAATACCTTGGTCCGGATGTGCCCGATGCCAATAAGCTTGAAGGTAGTGTAGGCTTAGGTTACAAGCGCAATAAAATCGGATTAAATGTATTTACTACTTATGTTCAAACTGCCGCTCGTTCTTTTACCAACACAGAAACAAATTTAAACGGCACTCTTCAAACTACTGCATTTATCATTGGTGCAGGTGTTAGCTATTCGTATTAAAAACTAATAAATCGCTTATTTCTTTTTTATAATAGCATTCCACAATTCTTCAAACGTATCAAATTCTTGGTGATAGGAAACACCTAATCCGGTTCTGTTTTTATTTCGTTCACTCAAAATATCATACTCTGTTTTCTTGTAGCCTTTTAATTTAAAGCGACCATCCGGAGTTAAACTGTATTCCAATAAAAAGTCACCGGCTAAATTGGTATTATTGGTTTCTGCTTTACCGTAATCGTAAATTACTCCTCCGTCAATCACTAATCGGTCGTTGAAAAAACGATGAGAAATATTAAAGTTTACTTCATTGAAATTCTTCAAATCAGTAGTAGCATCATACAAGCGATAATTTAAATTGATTTGCGTTTTATCATCTTTCGTAAATCGATAAAAGGCATCATTGATTCGCTTACTTACTTGAATAGAAGCCAGTTCTGTAATAGTGCTTTTTGATGCGCTTAAGAACGGATTCGCTACATCCGAAGGGGCATTTGAAGTTGGCAAGAAACGATTCAATACCATTAAACCAAACACCTGGTTGTTCAATTCGTTTTGGTCTTCCTTAATTTTTTGAAGCTTCTGCAAGGCTAAGAAATTAACCTGCGAATTACTGTTTGTATTTGGAGTTAAAATATCAAAATTAATTTCCGGCTGACGTAATGAACCGGTAGCCTTTAATTCAACATTAACCGGCACTAATTTGCGTGCACTTAAAATCTCTTCGTTGGTGGTTAGTGATTCACTCAACAAATCATAAAATGCTGCACGTGTCGAGTAAGAGGCTGTTAAATCAATAGTGGCATTATACGGATTACCATTCCAAACTATACTTCCTTTACTGATGTTAAATTCTTTGTTTACGGTGTTCAGGAACGTGAAGTAATAGTCACCTTGATGAATCGAGTAATCACCAAACATTTCAAATGTAGAGAAGGTGCTGTACTTGATTTTAATGTTTCCGTCACCCCGTGCCTTTACATAATCACCTGCAGCTAAGTCCATCAACAAAACAATTTCGGCATCAGGTGTGGCATTGATATCGAAATCAAGCGTTATCCCATCCAAATCTTCAACATATTTTTTAATGGGTTTCTGCGTTGCCGTTGATTTGGAAGATATAAACTGAATAAAGTCGTGTTGGTTAACATCGCGGTCATCGGCAATTGGTATATAAAGCGATGTGCCTTTTTTAGTCGTGGCTTTAGCTGCAATGGTTAAGGCATACGTGATTCCTTTGATTGTAATGGCTCCTTCTGCAAAGGCTTTTCCATAAAATAACTGATTTTGATCGTAGGTGGTATTCAGCACACACAAGTTTTTAGCATCAATCGAGAAATCCAATAAAACTCCTTTTAGATTTTGCAAATTTATGCTGCCTGCAAACGTGGCTGCATTGTGTAAAGAATCATAAAAAGTAAAAGGTTCAATGTTTAAAATACTATTTGTTGCTGTAACATGCACCGGGTCCATTGTGTAAGTAGTACCTAAATAATTAACACGTGTAGCACCATAATTCAAATGACAGTCGGCTGAAATGGATGGTTTTTTGAGGCTTCCGTTGAGTTGCGCAACACCGGTTAACAACCCTTTTTTGTTCGATAATATATCTTGAATAAGTGGTTCTATATAACGCAAATTAAAGGTGTTCAACGTGATTGAATAGTTTAACGCATGTAAACTATCATTCAAATTATAAAACCCATTAGCTGCCAATTGACTGTAATTGTTTTGAACCGTTAATTCGGTATTTACATGTTTAATGGTATCGTCGTAATCCAAAGTAGCCGTAATAAAACCAAGCGTATCATTATTGATTACAAACTCGTGTAACTGCAATTGCACTTCACTTTTCAAATGTTTAAATACATCATGCAATTCAATGCTTCCACTGGCTATTCCATTAAATACAGGATCCTTTTCTTTATTAAATGCAAACAAACTCAATGGATGAATATTAACTTGATTTAAGTCGATTCTAAAATTCGAAGGGCCGGTAGCATCGGCATAAGTCTCTAATTGAATTCGTTCATCACCACGTTTTAAAAGCAAATTACTAATAGCAAATATTCCATTTTTGTAGGTGATGTTATTGTTTTTATCAATTGACCACAGTTCATTATTTAGCATCACTACAGAATTAAACAATTGTGTCGAAATCTTTCCGGTATCCGCATGTGCTAATCCTTCTATCGCTATATAGCTGGATTTATGGGTAGAATTGGTGAGGATGCTAAAAGCTAAACTGTCTTGATGTGCCAAAAAGGTGATAGCCGGTTTATCAATCAAGATACTGTCATTGGAGTAAACGGTTGAGCAGCCTAATCGACCAATTAATCCGTTGGCGGCAGAGGAGGTTGTTACGATTAAGTCTTTAACGCGAATTCCCGCATAGGTAACATCTGCCATACTTCCATTTAAAGCCAAATTCTTCTGATTAGTGCTAAACGTACCGTCTAAAGTTAAGGTGGAATAATTCGTTAATTCAGGTAAAAAGAATTTAACTAATTCGGCATTTTCCTTTAATTCAATAGCAAATGTAAATTGCTGTTCTTGCGTTGTTTCTTGATTATTGGCGAAGGGAATGTAAGCAGGGAAATAAGTATTTAAATAATTGCTAAAAGCTGCCGGCAGTTTTTCATAATTGAATCGCCCAGCGATGTCTGCATTTAAAAAATCGGAATGAATGGCAAGATGTTTTCCTTGTTTTAAATTGGTAGAAACACAATTAAATTGCTTGATATGTGCAATACGACCGGCGTTTTTTAGTTCTAAATGATCAATTTGAACAGATCCATTAAAATTGTCGACGGTGCTGCCACTGGCATTTAAATTAACAGCAGTATTGCTGATTTCATAGGGCGTTTCGCTTAAATGTAAATGATTAAAGTCGATAT
>JAHEYX010000261.1 GCA_023251415.1 Chitinophagales bacterium | reverse complement strand
TTATTTTTGCCTTCACATTTATTTAAAGTAAAACTTACACTAGAATGACTAACGATTTATTCGCAAAATTGAAAAAAGACATGGGGCCTTTGGGACAACACGCTAAGTTGGCTCATGGTTATTTTGCATTTCCAAAATTAGAAGGTGAAATAGGCAGCCGCATGCAGTTCAAGGGTAAAGAACGTATTGTATGGAGTCTTAACAACTACTTAGGACTAGCAAATCATCCGGAAGTTCGTGCAACAGATGCTAAAGCTGCTGCTGAATTCGGTTTCTCCAATCCAATGGGCGCTCGTATGATGAGCGGTAATAGCAATATCATTGAAAACTTTGAAAGTCAATTGGCTTCATTTGTTAAGAAAGAAGACGTGTTTATTTTAAATTACGGTTACCAAGGTGTTGTTTCGATTATCGATTGTATGGTTAACCGTCATGATGTTATTGTTTATGACGCTGAATCACATGCTTGTATTTTAGACGGCGTGCGTTTACACATGGGCAAACGTTTTGTATTTAAACATAACGATATTGACAGTTGTGAATCAATGTTGGAAAAAGCGAAGAAAATCACTGACGAAACCGGTGGTGGAATTTTAGTGATTACTGAAGGCGTGTTTGGAATGGGTGGTGATCAAGGTAAATTAAAAGAAATAGTTGATTTGAAAAAGAAATACAACTTCCGCTTGATGGTGGATGATGCACATGGCTTTGGTATGATGGGCCCTACAGGCGGTGGAACAGGCGAAGAACAAGGTTGTCAAGACGGTATCGATTTATACATCAGCACCTTTGCAAAAGCAATGGCTTCTATCGGAGGTTTTGTTGCCGGCGATAAAGATGTGATTATGTACATCCGTTACAATTGCCGTTCTCAAATTTTTGCTAAAACCTTACCAATGCCAATTGTAGTAGGTAACATGAAACGTTTGGAAATGTTACGTACTATGCCTGAATTGCGTAAAAAATTGTGGGATAATGTAAAAATGTTGCAAAATGGTTTACGTGAAATCGGTTTAGAATTAGGTGCAACTAACTCTTGCGTTACTCCGGTTTATTTAACCGGCACTACAAACCAAGCTGCACAATTGATTTATGAATTACGTGAAGTACACAATATTTTCTGTTCAGTAGTATTGTATCCGGTTATTCCGAAAGGACAAATCATGTTGCGTTTAATTCCTACAGCAGCACATACTGCCGAAGATATTACTGCTACATTAGAAGCGTTCCGTTCAATTTACACTAAATTGATCACCGGTCAATACGATAGTGAAGATACAGCCGGCATGCAACAAATGATGGCTGCTATTGGCGTAACTGCTTAGTAAAAATTTGTTATGTTTAAATTAAGAATCCCCGATTGGAAACAGTCGGGGATTTTCTTTTATGGTAATTACCAATTGCTTTTGTAATTGAATGCTATGAATTGAGCAGCAAACCAAGATTGGTACTGCATTTTATCCGATAAGTGAATTTTCCAGATTTGGAAAAGCTTTAGCTAAACAAGCAATCAATTCTTTTAATTCATTTTGCGAAAGCTTTTCGATTTGAACCATTACCGGCAATTCTTTAGGTGCTTTTGGTATAAAATACAATATAGGCTTTTTATAACGATAGGTTTCAATTGTGGACCAATAGTACCGAATATGGGTTTTGGCATAACTGATTTTTATAAACTTACGATTAAAAGTAATGGTATAATTTGGTGATTTACGACGCAAGGCTACTTGTTGGTATACGCCACTTAAATTTTTATTCGAACATACCCTAAACACAGCATAACACCACTAATTATACTCATAAATGCTGCAATTAAAGGTAGATTAATAATAAAGATTAATACCGTAAAAAATATAATTACAGCCAGCAAGTACAAAACTGTGCGATCCGGCTTAAAATAATTTTTCCATCGATACAGGATATAACTCCTCCAAATGCGATTGATTTCATCGGATTCATTGCGGATACGAACAATTGTTGGTTTTAAAGCTTCACTTTTCATACTAAGCAAGGATCACTCTAATCAACAAATCTACAAGTTTTATCAGAAGTTATTAAATAGCATATGCATAGCATGAATTCGTTTAGGTATTAACAGAAGAAGTAAAAGATTCTATGCTTCTGTACTAAAAAAACGGTTTAGCTCATTCGAAATTTCTGCTACCTTTTGCTCAGGTGAATAATGGTCGAAGCCTTCGAAGACCTTAGTTTCAGTAGTTTGAAGAATTTTAGCTAATTCATTGATTCCGTAATGAAAATAAGCCGGGCTTTTAGTTCCGTGCATCAATAAAACCGGAATTGAGATATCAGAAAAAACATGATAATTAGAATCCAATTGCTTGGCAATTTTAATATCCGCCGTTAAGGTCGGAAGTAAATCGAGCATGCGTGTACCAGGTTCCTTTTTTAATTCAAGCAAAGCGATTAAATTAATTAAAACTTTTACAACCCAAGCTGGCATAGTATCAATCCCTTCAATGGCCTTGAGACCTTTAAGCGAAATAGCCATTGCTTCTTTTCGCTTACCTTTATGCAGGGCTGTTTCAAAATCTTGTAACCAGTTTAAAGGGATGGATTGATTTATAGAAACCGGTGGTTCGTATAGCGCTATTTTTATAAGCGAATGAGTCAATTGGACTTGTAGGGCAATTAATCCACCAGCACTGTGTCCGAAGAGCAATTCAGCGCCCGTTGCTTTGATAACTGCATTTAAATCTGTTGCAGCTAACTGCAGATTATAATTTAAACCTTCTTCATCACTCAAGCCTCTTCCTCTTCGATCAGGTATATAAACCGTATAATTGGCAGCCAATGCCAAAGCTAGTTTTTCATAATTTTGCGAAATTCGCCCGGCACCATGACAAATAATCAAACCCGGACCATGGCCGATTTGACGGTAGCCTATTTTGGCTCCGTCAATTGAGTTAATGGTATGGGTTGTAAACGACATTTGTTTTGATTTATGTGAGGATAAAGTTATTTAAAATAGTCAACTTCATACTTTACAGTTTCAAGTAACTTACCTTTGGTATCAAACGCTTGGTAACTTTCTTTTAAACCATTTGGTAAATAATAGTATTTTATATCGAAATAAGAATCAGCAACAGCACCACTGGATAATCCACATTCGAGCTTGCCTTTCCCTGAATAAAAATCTTTAACTTCAATCACTTGTCCTTTATCGTTATAAAATCGCTGATGAGAACTCGATAATGTATAAATAGAAGTAGCGCTATAATTATATTCTTCATATGATTGTAGAACTCCGCTGGGAGAAATAATTTCAATGGTTTTCCTTTTATCAAACAATGCTGTTTTTCGAATTGTGAGATCCGACAAAGTATCAATACTAATTCGTTTACTTCCTTTAGGTTCGACAAGCTTGCAGGAATTTGAATATAGATTGTCGTATACTTCATTTACCCCATTTTCAATCTGCTCATAAAGATTACCACATTTATCAAATTTTTTAATGCGCTCTAATTCAATTTCCGGGTTCCGAAATCGCTCTTCTTTTATTGTACCGTTGGAATAATAACTATAGGTAGTGCTTTTAACTTTCTGCTCTTTTTCATTTAATTGATAAATTTCTATCAAATGATTATTGGTATCATATACATAGTTGTCTTTATAAACCTGCTTAGCCCAAGAGAAGTAGGTGAACTTTTCACTAATACGATTTAATTTATCATAGCTGTACTTGTATGATTCATTTATTGACTTATCCAGATTATAATGTACTTCAGCAATTAAATGCCCTAAAGTATCGTAGCTGTATTTTATTGTAGGGGTTGTATAACTAGATTCATATTTTTCAATAAGCTTAGCTTGCTCATTAAATAAATGCGCACGTATTAGTTTCTTTTGTTCATGTGGTCGGTACAAAAACTCATGAATACTGTGTACCTTATTTATTGCGATAAGTTCTTGATCAAATTCTTGTCCATTAGCATTCAAAGCCATTACAGCAAACAGCAAAAATAAAAGCTTCCATTTCATAGTCATAAAGTGAGTAATAAGAGACCATTTAGATGCATAAACCTACAAAATTTCATACGATACACTAGACTAAATCATGTAAACTTATATAAGAAAGAACTTCTTGCTTTAACTTTTCTAAATTGAAGCTTTTAATAACTATAGCTTATAAAATCATAGTACTACTATAAACTTATTGTTTAACCACTTTTGAGCGCCAAACATGATCACTTTTAACTTCCTTATAACTTGTATTTATTTTTCCGGGTCTTCAATTTATTATAGGTGTTTACTGCAACAAGTTCCTTTTTGCTGAGCGAATAGCTTTCGCCTTTAAATGTTGGATTATAAAAAGATGTATAATAATAACCGGTATCCATTAGAAAATTAATTTTAGCACAAATAGAAGGAAAGTCATCAGCCTCTATACCAAAATGACTCAAATCCATTTCAACACCTACAATAGAATCTGCTGTAGCATTTATTGTTAAAGAATTGGAAGTAACCGTTGCTCCAAAAGCATTTCGCATTAGTAAACTTAAACCAATAAAATATAGCACAGCTGAAAGCAATACTGCCAATACCAATCCAATTAAAACACGAAAAACTTTATTTATAGCTAATGTGTTCCAAATAATTGGAATGGTGATAAGTGGCGTTGCAAACATGGCTATCCAAAGTGCTAAACCAATTGTGTTTGTAGTTGAATCGTTCATGTTTAATTTTCCATAATCTTTGCAAGTAAATAAATAAGGAATGTGGCCGTAAATTTTAGCAGGTTGTAAATATAGTTTGATGTTTTGAATTTTGCATCATGGAATTGAAACGG
>JAHEYX010000260.1:3343-4824 GCA_023251415.1 Chitinophagales bacterium | reverse complement strand
GGCAACGTGTGCTCATAACTTATCAAGTAAAAAATATGGGGCATCAAGTATTAACTAAACCCGGACTATCACCCAAAGAGGGAGGTCAATTAGGTTTATTTGGCTGCAATAAAGGTTTTCATTCTACTTATGAAGTGGCTTGGGAATTTGGTTTAATTCTACCGCCTAAACCTACATTTGATAAAGCGCCTAGCGCACCAAAGTAATATCGCCTTTAATCGATTTTTGTACGCCTAAGTTGATGTAATCAATCACATAAATATACGTACCAAGTGGTTGATCCACACCATTGTATTTACCATCCCAGCCTTGATTCTTTTCATCATCTATAAAGATTTGTACGCCCCAACGATCAAATATTCGGAAGGTTCTTAGCTTCACATTATCGCCTACCAATATTGGAGCAATGCGGTCGTTTAAGCCATCACCGTTCGGAGAAAAGGCATTTGGCATTACCAATACTCCCGGATTGCAATCAATTGTTTTTACCGTTACCGAATCAGTAATGTTGCAAAAGTGTTGATTCGAAATGTGCACCACATAAACACCTGCTTTTTCGGCCACGATTTTTTGAATTGTATCATGTGTATTCCAAACATAGGTACAGCCTGTATTTCCGGCATTTAAGATCAATACACTGTCTTGACAAATAGCAATCGTTGCGCCATCATATATTTTGCCGGGTATGCTGATCATTTGAATCTGAACGGTGTCGGATACTGTTTTGCATATATTACTCAAATTTAAAATATACAATCCCCCTGTTGTGGCTGCAATACTTGGTGATACAGCGCCGGTATTCCAACTGTACCCTAATGGGCTGGTTCCGCTCACAATCGGGTTTAAGGTTATTGGCATAAAGCCACATTGTTTATAGGTTTTTGGCGTAAAATGCAAAGTGGGTGATTCGGCAAATGTTATTTTAACGGTATCACTTTTACTGCCACAAGCATTACTTACGCCTAGTATATAATTGCCACTTTGATTGCTTAAGAAATTTGTGGTAGGTGCCCCGTTTTGCCATTGATAAGTTAATGGAGCTGTTCCGGTTACCACTGGAAAAATCCAATGGCTGCTTGAATCGCAAAGTAATTTATCGGCGCCGAGCGTAACAGTAGGACTAAAATTAAAACGCACACTTACCGTATCCCAAGCGCTTCCACAGGCGTTGTTCACCCGCACATAATAAATACCGTTACTTGTTGCTGTAAATGAAGTTGCAGTACTACTGTCTTGCCATTTATAGCTTAAAGTTGGTGTGCCGGTAACAAGCGGTGTTAAGGTATAACTAGCTTGATCACATAAAGATACCGGATTTCCTAAACTAACAGTTGGTGAGGTTTTAAAAGTGATGCGTACCGTATCCCAAACACTGCCACATTCGTTATATGCTCGTATGTAGTATAAGCCGGTTGCTAAAGCATTATAGGTGTTTGTAATGGAGCTGTCTTGCCATTTAAAATGCACTTGTGCCGAGCCGG
>JAHEYX010000260.1:567-3333 GCA_023251415.1 Chitinophagales bacterium | reverse complement strand
GATTACACAAGGTTAAATTTGGTCCCAAATTAACGGTTGGTGAGGTCTTAAAGGTTAATGTAACCGTATCCCAAACACTTCCGCAGCCATTGTAAACACGTACAAAATAAGTTCCGGTGGCAGTAGCCGAATAGGTGGCCGTTGTGGAACTGTCTTGCCATTTTAAGTAATAAATTGAAGAACCTGTAACATTAGGCGTTAATGTAAAACTGGCTTGATTGCAAATCGTTTGATGCAGTCCCAAGTCAACAGAAGTAGGGGCAGTGGTCAATAAAATATGCATGGAGTCTATTGCTGAGCCACACAAATTAGTTGCTGTCATGCTGTACGTTCCCACTGTAGTTGCCGTAAAGCTCGGATTGGTGGAGCTGTTTTGCCAAACTAAACTCGGCGTTGGTGTACCGGTTACGGTAGGTTGAATAACCAAATTTACACTGTTACAAAATGAAGTATCATTTGGAAAAGTAACCGTAGGTTTTTTATTAACCGTAATATGAACGGAATCAATTAATGTACAGGTGGCATTAAAGGCAATATCATCTAAGGCAAAATCATTACCTCCGGCAAAAGTGGCTGAATTTTGAATGCAAATATTAGCTGTTGTATTAGCACCCGAATTCCATGTAATAGTGTGATTAGTCCATGTACCCGTTGCTAAAACCGGTGTAAAGGTAGCACCTTGTTGAATGCCGTTGATGGTATAAGATAAAACAGCTAAGGATGCTGCGTTTGAAAAAGGATCCACATTACTGAACCAGGCTGATAAATTGTAATTGGTATTAGGCTGTACAGGCACAGTTTGACACCATACAGATATATTCGGATTGGTAGCTCCATTTACCACTAACATATTTCCGGTGCCGCTGGTATGATCTCCAAAGGTGGAGAAATTGGTATGGCAATTATTCGGATTGGTGTTGATGGTGTAGAATCCCGGACAAGAAAGCAAACCCCAGGAAGTAACGCAAGGGGTTGGTGGTACAGAAGCCGAACAATACGTATAGGCACTGGTAAAGGAGGCATTACCACCGCTAAAATCGCCATTGGCAATGAGGTTGGTTGGTGAAACGGTAGTTACGGTAACTTGATAGGTGGTGTCTATAGTGGCTACGGTAGTTGGATTAGCTATATTGGCATTACTCAATCCCCAAGCCGGTGACCAAACAACCGACTGCATCGTGCCGGTTGAAATGGAGGCATGCAAGGGTACGGTTATATTTGCACAAACAGTGGTGTCGTTGCTAACACTTAACAAGGGACAGGTATTACCGCAAACAATCGTATTTACGGTAAGTTTAGCACTGTCAGCAAAGCAGCGATTCGAAGGGGCATTGTAGGTATAGGTATAAACGCCATTGGTATTAGTTGCCGGATTATAGGTCCCTGAATAACCATTTGTTAAGGTTGAAGGGCCTGTCCATGCACCACTGGTATTGTTCATAGCGGTTAATGGAATAGAATCATAAAGATTGTAATTGCTGTTTCCGCTACATAAAAAATAATTGTTGGCATACAACTGCGTACAGCCTTTTAATACCATGTCATCGACTCCAACATCATTCCCACCGCCACTTCCGGCAACGTTGGTATAAATCTCTACTTTAATGAAAGCATTAGTAGGAATGAAGGTTGGAGGTAAATATTGTTGCCAATTCTGAGTGGGAATAGGACCCGAATTGAAATTGTTAATTAAAGTTGTTCCATCATACAACTTCACGTTAATATCACACAAGATACCATTGAAGCAGGTAGTGTAATAAAATGAAAAGGCATAAGGACGACCCGGGCAAACCGGAAAAGTACGGTGATAAAGCATTGCACCGGCAGGTACAGCCGGAGGACCATTTTGTATATTGAAATACAAACCACGTGTTCCGGTTCGAACACCATAAGTTTGAGGTGAAGTATGGTAAACGGAGCTTGCAACAATGCCGGTATCGACTAGGGTGTTTTCAAAATCAAGCGTATCAACGTTTTTCCAGCGGCATTGGCTATAAGCACCATCCGAAAGGCTGAACAGCAGCGCAAAAAACAAAAGGAATAAACTTGTCTTCATGGTTTTATTTTAAGTCGATCAATTCGTAAACTAATCGCTCATGGCAGGTTTAAGGTGAATTACTGCCATGATTGCACAAATATAGCCATTTTATAAGTAAATTCGCATCACATATTTAAGTGATAATACGCTCCCATTTTCTATTAGAATTAATCTATTAAACTATTGTTTATGCTAAAACCTAAGTCCGGCGAATACAATCCATATTTTGATAACTATATCCAATTGGTTGAAGCAGGTGATTTTATGATGCGATTAAATGAAAATACAGCGCTTACTGCTGATTTTTTTACAAACATTCCGCCTTCAAAGCATGATTGGCGCTATGGACCTGATAAATGGACCATCAAGCAAATTCTGATTCATATTATTGATGCCGAACGTGTTTTTGCCTATCGTTTATTGGTGACGGCACGCGGTGACAATCAAACCAATTTGCTTCCTTTTGATGATGAAAGTTATGTGCAAAATAGTCGTGTCGAGAATCGAACTTTAACCGCTTTAATTGAGGAGTTTTTAATCGTCCGAAAAAGCACCACAGTTTTATTTGAACAGCTAAGCGAAGAGCAAAGCCAATTTGAAGGACAATCCGGTCAATATAAAATTACGCCACGGGCTTTAGGATATATCATTATCGGTCATCCACTACATCATATCCAAACTATTAAAGTCAGGTATTTGGATGTATAATGCAGCATCATTAATCGTTG
>JAHEYX010000260.1:0-557 GCA_023251415.1 Chitinophagales bacterium | reverse complement strand
TTCAATAAAGCTTCGATCGTAATAATCAATTTGCCCGTAGCAACCGGATCGGTACCGTCGAAAATACCTCTTACGTGTAAATCTTTATCCACTAAGATTAAACCGCCACTGTGAATTAAACCACCGGGCGCAGTACTGTCTTGTTTTACCGAAGCATAATAATGTTTCTCGGCAATGTTGTAAATACTTTCTTCATCACCGGTTACAAAATGCCATTTAGCAGTTTCTACTTCTAATTGCTGTGCATGAGCCTTTAATTGCGGCACTTTATCGTTTTCCGGATCAATCGAATGGGAAAGAAATACCACATGCGGATTGTTTTTAAACTCTTGATACAATTGCTTCATTTGAACTGTCATTTTAGGACAGATACCGCCACACGAAAGGAAAATAAAATCGGCTACATATAATTTGCCGGCGAAGGTCTTTTCGGTAACTTCTTGGCTGTCTTGATCAATAAATTTGAATGGTGGAATAGTGGCATACACCGTATCTTTTCCATTGAAACTACGCTCACCTAAATAAGGGATTTTGCTGCTTTTGTTCGATTCATTACA
>JAHEYX010000259.1 GCA_023251415.1 Chitinophagales bacterium | reverse complement strand
CGGATGCTTTTATATAATCAAAGGCTTCATTTCGTAATATGAAATACGGTAAATAAGCTAAGGTACTGTCCCATCCGGTTGCAATTTTATCGGGATACACCCAAAAGCTGCCGCTGATGAGTATGGCAATAGCACTAAATAAAAGCGAGTTTTTAATCCACCGTTGCAGCGGTACATTTTGCAAAAGCAGTACTAAAGCTATAGGTGCTAAACAATAGACCAACAAATAATAACGGTGGCAGATTGGCTTATTCAGCACAATAAACAAAAGCAGTGAAGGCAGCACGAGCAAGAAAAACAAAGCCATCCATTTTCTAATCTCCGGAGTGATTTGTTTGCGACGAAAACCGATTAGTAAGAGACTAGCGATTAACAACCAATAAATAAGATGACCGAAATCGCAAAGGCGCCAACAACTGATGGCGAGGTTCTTTACTAATTGTTGAAGATTGACAAAACCGCCCGGTTCATTTGCCCAGGTACTATTTGGAGCAATCAACCAAAAGCCGGTTTGGGTATAATGCAAAACATACCAAGCGATACAACATAAACCGGATAAGAGGTAAGGAAGTATTGCTTTTACGGTAAAGAATTTTGCTTGAGCCTGTTTCGTAGTGAAATAATAATCGGCCAAAGCCAAACCCAATACCGCCGGTATGCCCCGCAATTGCATGAGCGGAATAATTACTACGTATAAACAAAAACGGATGAATTGCCAATTGGCTTTAAGCTTAGCGGATTTTTCGATTGGAGCAGATGTAGTTCTTTTGATTATTTCCAATAAAGCCAATAAGACTAAAGCAATCATGGGCCATTCGTAAGCTGCTTGGGTGGCTTGTGCCATAACAGTAGTATCGGCAATTAGCAAAACCAGCACTAGCGCTATTTCGAAACGGGATTTAAGTACGATTGAAGCAATACGTAATAAGGCATAAAAACCTATGGCTAAAAAAGGGAACTGTGCCAGATGCGGTAGGCTATAGAAATAAGTATAATACATACTTAAAAAAGGAGGATGCCCGCAATCGATATCTACCGGAATATGAAAAACGCTGTTCCAACTTATACCATTATGAAGAAAGTAATTCGACAGTTCACCCGGAATTAAGATATTATCCCATAGCAAAGGAATTTCCATGGAAACCTTCGTAATGCAAGCAGCAACGACAATTGAAATCCCTAAGAGGTATTTTTTTTGCAAAGGGAACTGGTTTTAAAAGCTAAAGTTAGGTTTATACACCCCAAGCTGACGGGTTTTCGCGCCAGCTTTGTAAAGTAGCCAATTGTGTTGCTTCAATTTTATGTTGTTCAACAGCTACTTCAATCAAGGTATTGTAATCGGACAAGGTGTAATACGGGCAATCGGCTGCTTTGAAGGCTTCATCGGCAACGGGAAAGCCATAGGTAAAAATAGCAATCATCCCTACTACTTCAGCGCCGCAGGCACGAATAGCCTCTACTACTTCGAGGCTGCTTTTGCCGGTCGAAATCAAATCTTCTACCACCACTACTTTATCGCCCTTTTCGAGTTTTCCTTCAATCTTATTGGTTAAACCATGTGCTTTTGGAGCAGAGCGCACATAAATAAAGGGTTTTTGCAAGGAATCGGCTACTAAAGCACCGTGCGGAATACCGGCTGTAGCCACACCTGCAATGAGTTGTGCTTCGGGAAATCGGTCTTTTACTAAAGCTGCAAAACCATCCTTAATGGCGTTTCTGCATAGTGGATAGGACAATGTAAGCCGGTTATCACAGTAAATTGGGGATTTCCAACCACTTGCCCAAGTGAAAGGTGTTTGCAGATTAAGCTTTATTGCGTTTATTTGTAATAAATATTCAGCCAGTGATTTGGCGATATCGTTATTGTAGATCATAAGCACAAACTTAACAGATTTCACAGGACCAAAAAGCGAAATTTATACACAACCATTTTTGCATGACCGATACCATTACTGTCTATGTCAATCAGAAGCCGCTCGTTTTAACCAACAATGAGGATTTGTATTATGCGCCTCCTGCTGAACATTATCAACGTTATATCTATTGCAAATACAAAAACGACGATGATATTCGCAAAATGCTTCAGGTTTGTGAATTAGACCAACAATTGCAAATAGCCATGCTCTTTGCTGCTGACCTTAAGGCTTTGTGGAAAAAATTTGAAGAAGAATTTGAATTGGTGATGGCTGCAGGCGGTGTGGTACTTAACGAAAACAACGAACTCTTATTAATTTACCGTAAAGAAAAATGGGATTTGCCAAAAGGTAAAGCCGATGCCGGTGAAACGCCCGAACAAACAGCTTTACGTGAAGTAAGTGAAGAAACCGGCTTAAAACAATTAAGCATCACTAAGCCTATTCAGACTACTTATCATACCTATAAAGAAGATAAAACACGTTTTTTAAAAACCACGCATTGGTTTGAAATGAAAGGTACTTCCAAGGAAGCCTTAGTGCCTCAAGCCGAAGAAAAAATTACTGCCATTAAATGGGTAGCCCCGGCTGATTTATCCACTTACATTACCGCTACCTTCCCTACTTTGGCTGCTTTGTTAAAGCACTACCAATCTTGATAGAAACAGCCTTATCTTGTGCGAATGAAATACCGTGTAATTCTACTTTTTTGCCTTACAGCAGGATTAAGCTTTTGTTGCTTAACCTTCAGCGGATTTCAAACTACAGACACTACTTCGTCTTTTACACCGGATACCGGAGTGAATGGTATTCAATTATTACGCTGGAAAACAACGGTCGATCATTTTGGAGAAGACACTTCCTTTGTGAATGCGAGAATACGCCGTCATATCAATTATGACTTTCCGTATGCCGACTTTACCAACAACGATGAAAGCCAACGTTTACAATTGTTTGTGCATTTGGGTTATGGCTTGCACGAGTTGGCTATTGCAGAAATACGGGTTAAATATGCTGCTGATTTTGAATGCCGGGGTTGTGTTAAATTCCCCGATGATGAATACATCAGCAGTTTGGGTGTGAAGTTGGGCATGAGTAAGGAAGAAGTGATTCAACGTGTTGGGAAACCTAGCCGTTCGTACTTTGTAAAGACCATAGAAGTGTTGGAATACCGTAATTCAAACCTCAATTCATCGTTCTTGCGCCGTTACAATCAACCTTCTTATTTTGCCTATTACCGTTTTAAAGAAGGACTGTTAAACAGTTACCATATTGGATTTGATACGCACTAAAAGCAGCACTGCCGCTTATTTTTCTTCCACTTATTTTACCCGTGCTGACTCAAGTATACCAATTTCGCTTTACTTTCGTTGTATAAGCATGATGAAGTACATTGTACCATATACTAGTTGGGGTTTGCTGATTTTCCTTAGCATGTGTAGCCTGCACCTTTGCGCACAGGAAATTGAAATTGTGCCCATTAATCGCGTGCGAATGTTGAACGATTTCAGTCCTTGTTTTAATGATCGGTATCAAGTATTACCCGCAGACCCTTTTGAGTTACAAAATACGAATGCCTACTTGCAACAGCATATTAAGAAAGTAGAAGTCTATTTAGAAGCCGCTAAGCGTTTGGATTATACGATTAGCCTGGATAGTTTGGGACGTGTAACGGCATGCGGAAAATGGGGACGTTATTACTTTATTTCCGGTTTAACGGATTATCTTCCGAATGATAAAGTGCGTTATTGCAATAACTATATAAAGGATGGATTGTGCGAAGTAAAAGACACTTCGTATCGTGTGAATTATTCGTATTACAGTGGCGATACTTCCATGTATTATGCACGCGAATATTATCGGAAATATCTGTTGGGAAAGGTAATTAATGAGCAAAACCGGTATTACAACGACAAGTATTACAACAAAGCACTACGCATTTCAAATCCGCTTTTTATGCAAATGCCGGATTCTATTAATCGAAGCGTCAGCTCCTTTAATCCTCAGTTGCCGCATATTTATCTACGAAAATTATTGCGCACCGATTATGATTCATTGAAATGGTATTGTAGCGAGGAAGTAGCGCTGGATGGTAATTTGAATTGTTATTTACAAAGTTCGAAACGAAATGTACCTGAAGATTCTTTGAAAGGGCATCCGTTTTTAAAACACTATAAGACGAATCAAATACACCGCTATAATGTGGAAGGAGCCGGATTTAATGAACCGGTTAATTACAATCCCGATGATATTGAAAATTCACATGGGATGGATTATGATGATGGAATGGTATACGGGTACACCAGCAATGCTGCCGGTTTACACGATACATATTATGTTGATTATTATGCACCATTACCGGTAAAGACCAAGCAAAACATGCCTTTAAGTTTTCCGGGTTTAAATTCCGGTACTCAAACTAAACGAGAAGAAACTGCTAAACGAACCGTATTGTACAGGTTTGTGTATAGTTATTAAGCGATGTGCTCGTCTAAAAAACAAATCCGAAATCAGCAATTGGTCTTCTTTATTCGCATGCCTCTTTTTGAATGTTGCAATCCAGCCTGTTCTTGATTTTAGCTTCGGTTTCCGAACTGGCTTATTAGGCTCCATCATTGAAATGAGCAGACGAATAGCTTTTGAATGACCGTTTGTATGTTGTACTAATTTTATAAGCTTAAATTTATAAGCACAAAATAATTACACGCCAATAAAATTTCCAACACAGTAGACTCCAATCGTTAGAAACAACAAAACCAATTTAAGCTTCTAACTCTACCCAATCGCCGTTTTCTTTGATGAGGTTGATTAATTCATCGACAGCAATTTCGCTGGATAAGCCCTTTTTCACCACCTCTTTACTTTTGTATAAAGTGATTTTTCCGGGACCGCTTCCTACATAACCATAATCC